>JAFGKK010000117.1 GCA_016928575.1 Anaerolineales bacterium | reverse complement strand
AGGAGAGGGGGAAGGGGCCAGGGGATAGGGGTGAGGATGGAAAAGAGCAGGATTTCATTTCAGTATTACTGAGGCTGAGCAGATACATTTTTTCTTACTCAGCTGGCGATCGTCATGCCGGCGCCCGCCCTCGGCGTTTTCTTTGCCGGGGGTGAAATTAGCCGGCGTCCAGAAAATCTTCAATAAATACTGGACCCCGGCTTCGAACCTCGCTTCCTCGGCTTCCCCCGCTTCCCTTGCTTCCCTTGCTTCCCTTAATTAACGAGGGCGGGCGCGAGGGCAGGCGCGGGCATGACACCCCTTATTTTGATGATTCAAAGGGATATCTGAACAGCGGAAAAACGGTTTTTTCATTCAACCGTTACTTACGGTTGGGTCGTCATTCCCGCGTGTTCTTGGCGGGAATCCAGGGATCGGGTGGCGAGGATGCACACCAGATTCATCACGCTTCCCCCGCTTCCCTTGCTTCCCTTAATTAACGAGGGCGGGCGCGAGGGTAGGCGCGGGAATTTAATCATTTACCAAATTCACGAGATAAAAAACTTGACAATGTTGTTGCCGGCATACCCTCGCAGAGTGAGCGCGGCCTGAGGAAGCGGAGTCCGGCCCGGCCTCCCTCCCGGATTCCCCAGCCTGCCCCCCGGCCGGGCAGGCCGCCCCGCATGTGCGTGCGGTCCGCGGCGGGACTTGTAAAAACAAAACGTGCCTTTTCAGAAACCTGTTGGTATCTCAATCCCAAATGCATCGCGAAGCAAGATCCCTTTTTCCGAGGCTTAGAGAGTCGATTCGGAATACGGGAATGTGGCTTGCACTCCGCCGGACTTGTCTGCCGGCCCTGCTGTCGGATGCCGGGAGCCGGAAACCCACTTCGGGCTGATCGGGTAAAATTCCCGATGGCGGGATCTTCCGGCCCCCCGGATGCAGGGAGGATGGGTGTTTTTTTATCGTTGCTCCCGGTCCCGGGCGGCGGACAACTATGTTTCCCCCGGTTGTCGTCGGAACGCAAGCCCGTTCTTGCTTGGAAGAGAGGTTGGGGCGCGATGGAAAATGGCGAAATCGCAATCGGGATCGAGAACAAACCGGATTATTTGTCCGTTGCGGCGAGCGGGAAACGCTCCAAAGAAACCGTAAAAAAACTGGTTGACGAGGCGTTCCGCGCCGCTGTGGAGAGGAAATATGCGAGGATCCTCGTCGATGTGCGGGAGTTGCACGGCCCCTTTGGTTTTTTGGAAATCTATTACTTGGTGCGGGAGGTACTTCAGGATCTGAGTGACAAAGGGGTAAACCAAGTAGCCGTGGTTGATGTCCGTCGGACCATCGGGGGGAATTGGTTCCTGGAAACCGTGGCGCAGAATTTCGGAATGAACATCCGCGTGTTTGACAATGAAGAATCCGCAATAAATTGGTTCGGCATTCAGGCATAAAAAAACCCGATACCCGGCTGGCGCTTGCGGAATCTGGCCGACCCCATCCGCGAAGCCGGCGCACCCGCACGGCCGATCGGCCGGATTCCGCAGCCTTCACATTCGCCGCGGAGGGGCGAGGTATACTGCGAATTGACCGTCGCGCTCGGCCGGATGGACGCGCGCCAAGAATTGCCCGCGGAAACGGCGGACCGGGCAACAAGCCGTTCCCCCTTTCCATAAATTCCTCGGAGGAGATATGTGCCTGTTCCTCATTGAAATCCTGTTTTTCATCGCGGGATTGTGGTTGATCGTTTCCGGAAAGGTGCCGGAGGGCTTGTTTGTCGTGCTCTTCGGCAAAGGAAAATATGAGCTTCCCGCGGTTTCATCCCGGCTCTTCGGCCTGTTGTTGGCGGTGCCCTTTCCCGCGGCGTTTCTGGTGAGCTTCGCCGTTTCGTTCTTGTTCGATTCCGACTCGATGTGGCTTGCCGCCGGATTTGAAATCCTTTGCACCGTCACGGTGGCCGTCGCGGCCGTACTCATCGCGCGGAAAAGCAGACGCGAGCCGGAAGGCGGGGGGCAATCCGCCATCGAGCCCGGAAAGTAGGCCGCGGAAAACGGCGGCGCACATCCGCCGGCGCCGCCGGTCTCGGGCATCCCCGCTTCGCGGTCGGCCAAACTCGTCCCCCTTTTTTGTAGAATGTCTTCCTGGAGGGAAGATTCCATGATCCAACGGATCATCAACGACCGCACCCCCGGCGCAATCGCCTACGCTCTTCTCATCGCCATCACCTCCCTGTGGGTGTATTGGAGTATTGGGGAGATGTACCATGAAGGCTGGTGGGGCCCGTTCTACATCCGATTGATTTACCTGATCCCCGGGGCGGCGTTTCTGCTGTTGACCCTGACCGGCATCCGCTGGCCGCGGATCGGCGGCGGACTGATCGTCGTCTTCGGCGGGTTGTTCACCCTGTTTTTCCTGGACGTCGGTTTCGAAAACGGGAAGTTAACCGTCGGCCGCGACTTGGTTGGTTTCATGGTCAGCGGGCCGCTGGTTTTCCTCGGGATCCTGCTGTTGGTGGAAGGCCGCAACCGCAAGCGGCGGGCCGAGCATGGATGGGTTCCGTCCGCCATGTGGTGGCGGCGGAATCTATGGTACATCCTGGCGCTCGCGCCGCAGGTCCTGATCCTGGCGGGTCTCTCGGCCTATTCCCTGCCGATTGTGCTGACCCGCGTCGACGACGGGGACCGGGGCGCAAGGCGGATCGAAGGGAACGGCGTTACCCTGATCTGGGCGCCGGAGGGTCCCGGCTGGAACTGGCGGCAGGATTACGGCGGATTCCCTTCCTGGAACATGATCGCCCTTTACGGCCTTGCCCCGCTCGGCATGGGCGACAAGCCGGGATACGACCCGCACCGCGGCGAATTCGCCTCGGCCGCCGAGATGGAGCGGTACAACCTTTGCCTATACCTCAGCCAGGACGGCCTGACCCTGGAAACCGAACCGCAAAACCTCTGGCGGATGCCGACGGTGGACGACTACGCGCGCTCGTTCGCCCGGCACGGCCGGAACGCCGGCTGTATCTGGTTGGGCGAAGGGTACGACCGGATGGAGTGCAAGATCTTACCGGATAAGGAGACGCCGCTTTGGAATCCGAATCTGGATCCTGTGTATTACTGGGCCGCGGAGGAATTCGACGAGCGTGAGGCATATTTTGTGTCCTACAACGGCTGGGTGAATACGGCTTCGAAAACGGGCGGGAATCCCCGCCACAGCTATCGCTGCGTGCGCGATCCGTAGCCGGCGGCAAAGGCAAACCGTCCGTAAAAAAGGATGGAATCGCAGAAACCGCCGATCCCGCTGAGCATAGCGACTTTGCCGGCTTTTTCTAATCCCTCGCTTAGCTTTTGATGACTTTTTTCGGCATTACAATACTCACAAATTATGAAAAACAGGGCGCGGCGCCGGCCCTGGCGGAGCGGATTGCCGGCGTTCGCCGGACGGGTCGTCGACAAGCCGGGCGGCGAGGCGTTTGCAGTGATCGCGGATCCACTGCCGCGCCGGGATGAATCCCGCCGCAAAGCCTTTCATGCCCGCATGGACGGCCCGGCGGGATAGAGATAAAAAATATTGGGAAAGGGCCGAAAGGAGAAACCGATATGAAAGTCGCGGACAAGATCATCGCCGTAACCGGCGGCGGAAACGGAATGGGGCGGGAGCTGGTGCTGCAACTCCTGGCCCGCGGCGCGAAGGTCGCCGCGATCGACATCAAAAAGGACGCCCTGGACGAAACCGAGGAGCTGGCCGGAAGCAGGCGCGGCGGCTTCGCCGAGTTCGTCGTCGATATCACCGACCGGGCGGCGGTGGCGAAGCTGCCCGATCGGGTCGTCGAACGCTTCGGCGCGGTCGACGGCGTGATCAACAACGCCGGGATCATCCAGCCGTTCGTAAAGCTGAACGAACTGCAATTCGACGCGATCGAACGGGTGATGAACATCAATTTCTACGGCACGGTCAACATGGTCAAGGCCTTCCTCCCGCACCTGCTCGCGCGGCCGGAGGCACACGTCGTCAACGTCTCCAGCATGGGCGGCTTCCTGCCGGTGCCGGGCCAGACGGTCTACGGGGCTTCCAAGGCGGCGGTGAAGCTCCTCACCGAGGGCCTGTTCACCGAACTGCTTTCGACCAACGTGCGGGTGACGATCGTGTTCCCGGGCGCGCTGGGGACGAACATCGCCGCCAATTCCGGCGTGAGCATCGCCGGCGCCTCGGACAAGCAGAGTTCCTTTAAAACGCTGCCGCCCGAGCGGGCGGCGGAAATCATCCTCGACGGGATGGAACGGAACAAGTACCGGATCCTGGTCGGGCAGGACGCGGCCTTCATGGATTTCCTGTGCCGGTTGAGCCCGGAGCGGGCCGCGCGGATGATCTACAACCAGATGAAGTCGCTGTTGGGGGGCTGACCGGGCGGATCGGATCGTCCGTCGGTTTTCCCGTGGTTGGCGCGGGTTCCCGGAATTGACGGGGACCCGCTTTCTTTTTCTCCGCAGGGGGCTGGAAAGGGCTTGCAGTGACGATACGGTGTCCGGGGATTGATAAAAATGGAAAAAAACGTGACTGCTCAGCCATTGGTCGTGATGCCGGCGCCCGCCCTCGGCCTGCTCTTTGCCGGGGGAAGCGGGGGAAAGCTCGGAGAGGGAAAAGCGGGCGGGGGGGAGGAAAAACAGGCTCCTTGTTGATCGCGGCGTTATCCATCGAAAGATGGAGACAAAAACCATCCGGCGGACGGATGCCCGCCCGGCTTCGGCGGGGCATACTGGGGCGATCCCAACCCTTCCCGGAGGAACTATGAACGCCGCAGAGGTCGATAAAAAAACCGTCTGGCGCAATCTGGCAATCGTCACCGTTCTCCTCGTCTTGCTGATCGGCCCGAACTTCGGCCCCGTTCCCGGCCTGCTGGGCGGGCGGCTGTCGATCGAAGCTTCGGTCGTCGCCCTGCTGGCCTCGTTCTGGATCGGTTTTTGCGTGATCCTCGCCGTCATTCTGCGGATGAGCGGCGGCATGTCCTTGCGCGATCTGCTGCGCTCGCTGGGCCTCGGCGCCCCCACCCGCACGGCCGCGGCGGTCGTCGGATTGCTGTTGGGCCTGCTGTGGGGCGTTCTGTTCCTGACCAGCATCTTCCAATTCGACCCCGACGCCGACATCGCCCGGATCGACGGATTCCGGATCCTGACCGCGGTGATCGCCGCGACGGGCGCGCTGCTCGAGGATTTCGTCACGCGCGGCTTCCTGATGAACCAATTGCAGAAGATCCGCATCCCGGGTTGGGTCCAGGTGTTGGGCTCGGGGCTGGTGTTCGCCCTCTACCACACGATCTGGGGATTCAACATCTTCTCCTTTCTCTTCAGTCTGGTGTACGGCGTGATGCTCGGCGGCCTGTTCCTGTGGGGGAAGCGCAGCCTGACCCCCGTCATCCTGGGGCACAGCCTGGCGGTGTTGATCTCCGAACCGTTTGCCTCGATGTTGATTTTTCTGGCGGCGAAGATGTAAGCCCCGGCAAGAATCGCCGCTCCGCGGCCTCCGCACGCCGTGAGGATCCGGAGGCCGCGGGGATATAATTTCCGCATGCCGGAGAAAAGGGCGGTTCCCCAAAGGGACGTCTGGGAGCAGTGGGACTGGGTTTGGCACGTCTCGGCCTATGCGTTTTTCGGTCTGACCGTCGCCGTATTCCTCGGCAACGCCCCCGCCGGCGGCCTTTTGCCCGGCTTTCTGATTCTCGCCGCACTGCTCGCGGTCTGGTACATCCCCTTCGTCGCCAATCCCGTTACGCGCTGGTGGAACAACCCCGCATTGTGCGGGCTGCATTTTCTTCTCGGTTGGGCGTTGTGGGGCGGGCTGATCGCGCTCGATGCCGTCGCCCTGCTGTTGGCGGGGATGTTTTATCCGATGATTTTCACGCGGCTGCGCCTCCTCTGGGCGGTAGCGGCGGCCTTGGTTCAGACGTTCCTCATCTGCGCGCTCTTCGTGATCCGCCATGCGCCGGAAGATTGGTTCCCCGCGTCGATCGTCGGTTTGGGGATTCTGGCAGGCGCGGTCCTCCTCGGGGCTTTCATCGCCGCGCTGGCCTCTCAGAGTTCGAAGCGCCAACGCCTGTTGGAGGAATTCACCCGGACCCGCGCCGAGCTGCTGAAGGCCGAGCGCGAAATGGGCGTGTTGGCGGAGCGCCAGCGCCTGGCGCGCGAGATTCACGACACGCTCGCCCAGCAATTCGCTTCCATCATCATGCACCTCTCGGCCGCGCGCCTGGGCGATCCGGTGGCGGCTCCGGCAAGCCTGCGGCAGGCCGAACAAGCCGCCCGCGAAGGCCTCGAGGAAGCCCGGCGCATCGTCTGGGATCCGTACCCCGGGGAAACCTTGAGCGCTTCGTTGGTCGAGGACTTGGAAGTCGCGGCGGCGCGCTTCTCGGTGGAAAGCGCCGTCGCCGCCGAGCTGGCCGTCACCGGAAATCCACGCCCGCTGGATTCGTCCGTGGAATTCGCCCTGCTGCGCATTTGCCGCGAGGCGCTGCAGAACGTCAACAAACACGCCCGGGCGCGGAAAGTCACGGTCACCCTCTCCTATATGCCCGGCGCCGTCGCGCTGGACGTGGCGGACGACGGCCGGGGCTTCGATCCCGGGCGGAGCGGGCGTGGATTCGGGCTGAAATCCATGCGCGAACGCGCGGAGGAACTGGGCGGCGCCTTCACCGTCGAAAGCCGACCGGGCTCGGGGGCGAAGATCGCCGTGTCCGTGCCCGCCGGGGATTCGCAATGACCATCCGGATCCTGATCGCCGACGATCACCCCGTGGTCCGCAGCGGATTGCGCGCGCTGCTGGCCTCTCAGCCGGATTTCGAGGTGGTGGCCGACGCCGAAAACGGCGAAGCAGCCGCCGCGCTTTCCGCCGCGCTTGCTCCCGACGTCATCCTGATGGACCTGCAAATGCCGGTCCTCGACGGTCCGGCCGCCATCCGGCGGGTCCGCGCCCGGCAGACGGGCGTGAAGGTTCTGGTGCTCACCACCTACGACACGGATTCCGACATCGTCCCCGCCCTCGAAGCCGGGGCCACGGGCTATCTGCTCAAGGACGCGCCGCCCGAGACGTTGTTCCAGGCCGTGCGCGGCGCGGCGCGCGGCGAAGCCACGCTCGCCCCCGGGGTGGCCGAAAGAGTCGCTCGCCGCCTGCGCGACGCCCCGGGAGAATCGCTCAGCCGCCGCGAGTTGGAAGTTCTGGAACTCGCCGCATGCGGCGGCTCCAACCGGGAGATCGCCGTCCGTTTGCACGTCACCGAAGCCACGGTGAAATCCCACTTTGTCCACATCTTCGCCAAGCTGGGGGTGGATGACCGGACTGCGGCGGTCACGCAGGCGGTGAAGCGGAAAATCATCCGCCTAAAGGAATAAACGCGGTGGGCATGGCGCCCGCCGGCTTGTGTTACGATGTCTGAGGAGAAAGGAAGGCCTGCGATGCGAAGGATGATCCTTGCCGCCGCGTTGCTGCTCGGCTTGGCCTGCAACGCCGCCCGATTGACGGCCCCCGCGGCCTCAACCGACACAAAGGAGAATCCGGCGGAGACGGCTTGCGGAGAGCCCTCCGGGACGCCGGTCGCGGCCGTGCCGGAATCCGCCGAGGTTGTCCCCGTGCCCTCGACTGCGATTCAGATCGAGGGAGTGCCCTACAGCGCCTACCAATTCCCCGGTGATCCGTTCCGGATCGTCTGCCAGGAGCCCTGCCCGCTGGATCTCCAAGCCATCTACGCCGAATACGCCGGGTTCCGAGTGGGCCACGCCGCCCTGGTCGAATTGCTCGGGATCGATACCTTGCCGGAGTTGCAGCCGGTGGACATGCACCTGCTGTTGGATGACAGCGTCTGCGATGAACTGCCGGTGGGGCACGCCTCCGTTTATTACACCGAACACCGGGCCTACACTTGCAGCCAGGGGCCCGGGTTTTACCCTACGGACGAGGAATGGACCCGGATGGCCTCCCGCCCCGACAAACAATATTTCCCCCTGCACGAGTACATGCACACCGTTTTTTTCGGAAGGATCTCGGGCCGGGCGGGCGATTTCTTCGACTACCGGGCCGAATGGTTCCACGATTACGTGGTGCCGATTCCTTCCTATGCCATCGGCATCCTGAACCTTGCGGAATTTACGACCCGCCGCGATCCAAATCCCCCCGGGGATTACGGCGGCTGGCTGATCAACGAGTTGTGCCGGAGGAATGGCTTCCGGCCGGAGCACCTGGCGCTCAGTTTGGTCGAGCTGGATGCGCTGTACCGCTCGGGCGGAGGCCTGGTTTCCCAGGAAGGGTACGACCATCCCGCGCCGACCGTCTCCCAATACCGCGACATCCTCAACCGCCTGCTGGGAGGCGATACGACCGGCGCCTTCGCCGCCGCCTGCTGGCCCCCGGAACTGTTCGGCAACAGCTACGCCCCATTACCCGAATGCGCCCGGCCCACCGAGGAAATCCTCGGCACGGCGACGTCCGTCTCCTGAGATGGCGTTGAGCGCGCACCGGCCGAAAAAGATCCGCCGAAAAGGCAAATGATCGTCATGCCCGCGCGCACTCAGCGGGCATCCGGTCCATCCCCTTCCCGGATTTCCGTTAAGCACACACTCCCTTTGCGCAAGCAGGCGCGGGAATGGCGCGAAGCTCAGGCCGTTTATTCCCCGCGCAAAAAATAATCCGCTTCGATACTGCTTCTCAGCCTCCCGCCATCATCCAATTCTCACCCCCCAACCCCTTCACCCCTTCCCCCTCTCCTGGCTTATGCCAGGAGAGGGGGAAGGGGACTGGGGATAGAGGTGAGGTTGGAAAAGAGGAGGACATTCTTTACCTATAAAACAGGATGAGCAGCAACTCCGCTTCTTGGATGATCCCTTCGGACAACCTAACCCGCAGTTGCCGGCCGGTGATCACACGATCGTCACGGTCAGGGTGAAATCCACCCAGGTTCCGCCCTGCACGACCTCGACGATGTAATCCTGGGATTGGGGCAGTGCTCCGGTCCAGGAAGTCTGCGAAGAGGAAGAGGAGACCAGCGATTGCCCGCCGCTGAACCCGTAGATGTTCAGGTAGGACGCGCCGGTCGACGAGGACACCGAGGCGGTCATGGTCTGGCCGGCGCGCGCCCACAGCACGTAAGAGATCGTCTGAGCCGCGCTCCCCTTTCCCCAAACGGATTTCGAATACGCGCCGCGCGCAAACTGGATCCGGGCCGGGATCTTCACCGAAAGCGAGTAGGTGTCCGATCCGCCGGCGTTGTTCTGCAGCCGGACGATGTAATCGCCGGTCCGCGGCAGATACCCCTGCCAAGACGACAACGCGCTGGAAAGGCTGCACAGGCGGATCCCGGTCCAGTAGTTGTAAATTTCCAGATAGGTCTGGCTGCCGGGCGCATCCGCGCGGACGATCATCGCCTGGTTCCAGCCCGCCCACAATATGTAGGATTGCGATCCTCCGGAGGCGAGGGTTCCGCCGTAGGCGCCCGAGGTCGTCCCGGCCGCGAATCGGATCCGGATCAGCGAATCCGCGCGGGGCGCGGCGAGGGAAACGGCTTCGCCGCCGGCCTTCGGAAGCGCGGAATCCGCCGGCGTACTCGCGGACGGCGCAAAGGCGGCGCCGGAGAGCAGGGCGAAGATTGCCAGAATCAACAACGGCGCGTTTTTCGGCGGATTTGGGAGGAAGGCGGCTTTTCGGGGAGGGGAACACCGAGCTGGCGGATGGAGGATACCGTTCGTTGTTTCCATGGCGGCTCCTTTCCGGCGATGCGGTTTTCTTTCGGTATTATACTGCCGACCGCGATGAACGGAATGGAACGGTCTGACGGCGGAGAAAACGGATCCGGCAACCGTCTGTCTATGCGTTGCCGGGGAACACATCCTCACAATGGAATACCGGATTGTCCAATGAAAAAACATCGTCCGGTATCTCCTCAGCCCCCCGTCCCTGCCCTTTCCTCGCACCTAATCCTCGCAATCCCCTCCACCTCACCTGAAATAAATCAGGATAGGGGGAAAGCCTGGCCTCGAGCGGAGCGAGGGGAGGGCCGGGGGATAGGGGTGCGGATGGAAAAGAGCAGGATCTCTTTTCTATTTTTCTGAGGCTGAGTAGAAAAGTCGTCAGAGGAAAATATCCCGGCAAGAACGCCGGCCTTCAATCCTCCGGATGATGCTTTCCGGCTTCGGGCCGGCTGAAGCCGTATTGTAAATATCCAAAACCGTCGATCTTTGGTGATGGGCTGGTAGAATTCCACCCGGAACGCTAATCCCAAGCGCCTGCAAGGGGAACCGCGTGGGAAGATAAGGATAGTGAAGGATGGCAGGGAAAAGCGCAGGGAGGAGGGGAACAGGGAGTAGAAGAGAAAACTGGTTTCCCGGCGGTTTTTCACATTCGCCGGCGGCCATGGTTCGGACTGTCTGACCGGCGCAAGGCCGCGGGACCCAAGGCGGCGTAAAAAACCGGTATAAAAAAGGAGGATTTATGGCACTCGAGGTCAGGAAGGTCGGCTGTTATGCCATCACCGTTCCGGGGAATATTGCTGAAGCCTCAAAAATGCTTGCCGCGATCGCGGAATCCGGAGTGGATTTCCTCGCCTATCAGGCCGTTCCCGCGGATTCCCGGCACACCCGGTTCACGCTCATCCCGGTCGACGACTCCGTCATGTCGGTCGGAGCCGAGAAGGCGGGATTAAAATTCGAAGGTCCCGATTCCGCGGTGATAATTACGGGCGATGAACGGCCCGGTGCCCTGGCGGAAATTTATGGCAGATTGAACCGGGCCGGCATCCACGTGGAAGAATCCAGCGGGATGGCGCATATCCGCGGAGGATACGGGGTGATCCTCTACTTGCAGAAGGACGACTGCGGCAAAGCGATGGCGGCGTTGAGGCAATGATCGATTGCGGCTCGGGCGTGCTGACAATGAAAAAGGACCCGACGGCGGCGCACTCCGCGCAGACGGCGTGTTCGCCGAAGAAAACGGGAGGGCCGGGTGATGGAAGTCGTCATTAGGAATGTCGACCCTTCGGAGTATTCCGAAGTCGAATGCATGACGAGGGAAGCATTTTGGAATTTATACGTTCCCGGATGCGATGAGCACTATCTGGTCCATACGGTGCGAAACCACAAAGACTACCTGCCGGATCTGGAGTTCGTCGCGGTGAAGGACGGGACCATCGTCGGCAGCATCCTGTACACCAAGTCCTTCCTGCTCGATGAAGATGACCGGAAAGTGGAAACGCTTTCGTTCGGCCCTTTGTGCGTCCGGCCGGGGTTTCAGCGCAAGGGCATCGGGGCCAAGCTGATCGAGCATACCCGGCGGCTGGCGGCGGACAGGGGATGCCCCGGGATTTTCATCTACGGGGATCCGCACAATTATTGCAAAAACGGCTTTAAAAACGGAAAGGACTTTCAAGTTTCCGATCCGGACGGGAGGTATCCGTACGGCCTGTTGGCGTTGATCCTCGATCCAGACGTCTTCCGCCGGGGGCATGCGTACCGGTTGCATCAAAGCGATGCGTTCCATCTCGACAGCGCCAAAGCGGAGGAATTCGACCGGCGGTTCCCGGAAAAAAAGAAAGAATACCAATACACTCAGGAATTGTTCTCCATCAGCCGCCGGGCGTACCTGATATAAGCCCCATGCACGGCGGTGCGTCATGCGGGGGAATGTCCGCGCCTGCTTTTTTCGGGGAACTGCCGGAGGACCCAACGCCGTCCCCTTCGTATCCGGAGTTGGAAAGTGCCGCGGAGGACAATCGGGCCGGACTTTCTTCCCCCCGGACCCGGATCGGACTTCTTCGGCGCACAGGGACGTTCGCAAGGACGTTGTAAGATTACATTGGGCGGGATAGAACCGCCCTGGAAAACCGCTGGTTGAATTCGTCGGCGGGAGATGGGTTGGAATCATCGCCGGCCTGTGCCGGATTTCAAAGTGGAGAGCTCGCCATCGGCCTGGGGCTGTCTATAGAGTAAATCAATGGTATTTGTGGAAAAATCCCAGCCGGAGATAGTCCGTCATTCCCGCGCCGGCCCTCGGCGCGTTCTTCGCCGGGGGTGGGTTT
>JAFGKK010000116.1 GCA_016928575.1 Anaerolineales bacterium | reverse complement strand
GCTGGGTAGCTACGTCTGGCAGAGATAACCGCTGAATGCATCTAAGTGGGAAACTTGCCCCAAGATCAGATCCCTCACCGGTTTATCCGGGTAAGACCGCAGGTAGACCACCTGCTTAATAGGCGCCGCGTGTAAAGCCGGTTAACGGCTGAGCGAAGGCGTACTAATGGTCGAGGGCTTGACCGTGGTGCGGAGAACTTGGAATTTTTCCTTCCTTCTTATTCGGTGACAACGGTCTCTTGGTGATTGAAGCGGCGGGGGTACACCCGGTCCCATCCCGAACCCGGAAGTTAAGCCCGCCAGCGCCGATGCTACTTGGCCGGTAACGGCCCGGGAAAGTAGGTCATTGCCAAGAGGCCTTGGCTTCATCCGCCCGGTCGCAAGACCGGGCGTTTTCTTTTTCCGGACAAAACCCTTGGGGTTCGAAGAACCCCAAGGGTTTTCGATTCTTTCAGGCAGGAATCAGGTTCGTCGAAGGATCTGGATTCTTCGTGTAATCCTATCCCTTTCGATTGCCTGGAAGGATCCGCGGTGCAACCACGCCGCGTTTTTTTCGGCATACGCCGAATCTCAACCGCGCCGTACGGCGCATCCGGGAGGTTTCCCATGACGTACAAGCACGCATCCGCAGCCGGCTCGTGGATCGGACCGTTCGCCGCCTTTTGGCCTTCGCAGGCGTTGTCCTTGTTCGGAAGTCGGTTGGTGTCGTTCGCGCTGATCTGGCACCTGGCTCAAACGACGGATTCCGCGGCCGTGCTGGCGCTGGCCGCCCTGGCGAGCCTAATGCCTCAGGTGGTCCTAGGCCCGGCCGCCGGAGCGATCGTCGACCGCGGCAACCGCCGGCACATTCTGATCGTCGCGGATTCGGCGATTGCGGCCGCGACCCTGATCCTGTCCGGATTGTTCGCCGCGGGGATTGCCGCACCCTGGCAGATTTTCACGTTTATGTTCCTGAGAGCCGTCGGCGACGGATTTCACGCTCCGGCCATGCTGACCACCACGACCCTGATCGTCCCCGAACGGCACCTTGCCAGGGTCCAAGGATTGAATCAGGCGCTGGAGGGCGCGCTGAACATCGCCGCCGCGCCGATCGCCGCCGTGCTCCTCGGTTTTTTTCCGGTGGTGGGGATTATGCTGATCGATATCCTGACGGCGCTCGCGGCGGTCGGAATACTGCTCCGCCTGCGCATCCCCCAACCCGAACGGGCGGCGGGCGATGCGCGGTCGGGTTCCTTCCTGGAAACGACTCGCAAGGACGTGATCGAAGGGATGCGATACGTCTGGCGGTGGACCGGATTGTGCGCCTTGATGGCGGCGGGCGTGTGCTTCAATTCGCTCCTGCAGCCGGCCCTGATGCTGCTTCCCATCCTGGTCCGGCGTTCGCTTGACGGAACGGCGATCACCCTCGGCGGGATCCAGGCGGCTTTCGGCATCGGGATCGTGGCCGGCGGCGCAGGGCTCGGGATCTGGGGCGGCTTCCGGCGGCGCGTGTGGACGGTCGTCCTAGGATTGGCGGGGCTGGGCGCAAGCCTCTTGGCTGCCGGTCTCCATCCCGCCGGGAACGCGCTTTGGATCGCCGGCTGCCTGTTCGGATGCGGGGCGATGATGGCGGTCATCCACGGCGCGTTGTTCGCCATCATCCAATCCCGGGTCGTTCCGGAGATGCAGGGGCGCGTGATGGCGCTCACCATGAGCGCGGTCGGGATGGCCGTGCCGATCGGATTGACGCTCGCCGGACCGCTGGCCGACCGGTTGGGGCCTGAGGTTTGGTTTGCGGCGGCGGGGATTGTCTGCCTGGGGATGGCGGCGTCCGCCGCCGCATCGCCCGCCGTTCAGCGGTTGGAAGACCGGCCGCGGGAAGGGCGGCCTACCGCGGAGACGGCCGTCGGCTAAACCGTCACCGTCGGGCGCCGTTCGAAGAGACCCTTTTTCGCACGCGGCGCGGCCGGGACGCCGACCCTTAGGGCTGCCGGCAGCCCTAAGGGTCGGCGGTTTTCATGGTATTCTCCCGGCATGAAGTTCTCCTCGCGCATCCGCGGTCCGCTCGCTCCGAACGATTTCTTCCGCGCCGTCGAAATTCGGCGCGGATCAAACGCGACGATGTGGGATCTGTCGATCGCCAATCCGACCCTGGCCGAATTGGAATACCCGCTGGAGGAGATCCGCGCGGCGCTGGGCGATTCGGCGAAAAGCATGTACCAGCCGGATCCGCGCGGCTTGCTCGCCGCGCGCAGCGCCGTGGCGGGGTATTATCACGAGCGAGGGATCGCCCTCTCGCCGGAGCACGTCGTCCTGACCTCCGGAACCAGCGAGGCCTATGGGCTTCTCTTCAAGCTGTTGTGCTCGCCGGGAAAGTCCGTCCTGTACCCGAAACCCAGCTACCCGCTGATCCCCCTGCTGGCCGAACTGGAGGGCGCGGCTGCGAAGCCCTACGCGCTTTCGGAAGGGGATTGGCGCTGGGATCCCTCCGCTTTGTTCGAATCCTGGGAAGCGGAGGTGCGCGCGGTGGTCGCCGTTTCCCCGAACAACCCCACCGGAAGCATGCTGACCGAGCGGGAGCTGCGCGAGCTGAGCGGATTTTGCGCCGCGCACCGGACCGCGCTGGTAGTGGACGAGGTGTTCCTGGACTACCCTTCGCCGGCCCGCGCCGGCAGCGTGGTGTCCGCAGCCGGGAATCCGGATACGTTGACCTTCACGCTCGGCGGCCTCTCCAAATCCTGCGGATTGCCGCAGATGAAACTCGCCTGGATCGCGGTGAGCGGACCCGGACGAGCCGCCCGAACCGCACTGGCTCGGCTGGAATTCATCGCCGACGCATACTTAACGGTGGGGACCCCGGTCCAGCAGGCGGCCCCCGTTCTTCTGATGCTGGGCGGCGGGGTGCGGGAGCAGATCCGCCGGCGGGTGGACGCCAACGAGGAAACCCTGAGGGAAATGCTGGGGGATGTTCCGGGCGTCACTCTCTTCCCTCGCGACGGCGGGTGGTACTCGGTGATCCGACTGCCCGACGGAACGGAGGACGAAAAATTCGCCTTGCGGCTGCTTGAGGAGCAGGGCGTTATCGTGCAGCCGGGTTACCTGTTCGATTTCGAGGACGCGCAGGCGGTCGTTGTCAGCCTGCTAACGCCCGCGCAGACCTTCGATGAGGGAACCGTCCGGATGTCCGCCGCGTTGCGAAATCAGACCGGAAGATAATCCCCTCTCCGTGCGGTGTTCCCGGCGCCCATGGATTGCGTGGTGCATCCCGAACAGGGTGCTGAAAAAGGCGGGGCTCGCAAAGACAGCTAACGCCTTTTTCAGCGCCCTGCTCAGCAATGAGTAAAAATAACCGTATCTGCTCAGCCTCAGTAATACTGAAATGAAATCCTGCTCTTTTCCATCCTCACCCCTATCCCCTGGCCCCTTCCCCCTCTCCT
>JAFGKK010000115.1 GCA_016928575.1 Anaerolineales bacterium | reverse complement strand
CCTCGCACCCAAACCGAAGAAAAGCCCGGAACAAATCAAGCATGAAACCGCCCGCATCCAGGAGATCACGATCCGCATTAAGGAAAAAAAGGAGCAGTTGGTTCGGTTGAAAAAGAGTTGACCCCCGAGAGTCCCCCCCTTCCAAGGAATGGGTGGACGTATTTATGAAGGGACCTACCGGGAAAGCAGGGGGATTAATGGATGACCATCACCGATTCCAACCGCTGGTCCGCCTCCGCCGTTCTTCCCTCCCGATACTACGAGACCGCCAATCCGATTCCCGCCATGGCAAGAAGCTGCGGCGAGACCGTGAAGTACACGGCGGTCCAGCTTTGTTCCCACCCATAAGCCTTGCCGGCGGCGAGGAGGTAGGCGCTTTGGACCGCGGCGGTGAATCCGACCGCAGCCAGCATCCCGGCCGCGCCGGCCCGTGTTTTCGCGCGTTCCGAAGCCGAGCGCACGATCCACAGCGGCGCGGCGACGGTCACAAAGAGGCGGTAGAGCAACGCGGCCGCGCCGGCCCCAACCAGCAGAAACGGCATGCGCGGATCGTAATCGAACCGCCCGAGCAGGACCGTGGGGATCAGATACCCGAGCGGGATCAGCAGAGCCAGGCGGCCGTGCCGTCGCGCCGCAAAGGCGCCGGCCAGGATCAGAACCAAGAAGCCCAGATCAAACACACCGTCGAAATAGCACGAGTAGAGAAAATCCCTCCATACCGTGCTCCGTGCCTCGTCCGTCAGCAGATATCCGAGCGGCGATCCGGTGTCCGCCACGTATATCCCCAGAACCGAGAAGAGATCCGCTAGTGCAACCAGGAGGAACGCGCCCAATCAAACCCACGCCGCGCGCTGGAAGCGCGCCCGGCGGACGATCCACAATATCATCCACAGGATGGAGAGCAGGAGGCCCATGACGATGGCCGCCTTGACGCCCTCGGTATGCGCCCTCAGGAAATACCGGATTTGCCGGATGACGTTCTCGAGTTGCGGAATTTTTTCGTATGCTTCCCCCAGCGGCGATGGAGGCGAGATGAAGAGCTTTACCAGTCTGAATTCCACGATATTATCCGCCCGAGCAGCGGCGCTGATCAACGTGCGGAACAGCATCCCCAGCGGGATCAATCCCCAGACGGGGAAGCGGCGCTTGAAGATCCAGACAAGCAGAACCGGCAGGATCAGGAAGTAGGCCGCCCGGCCGACAAACAGGAAGAACCAATCCTCCCCCGCCAATTGGCAGATCTGTCCGGTAAGGAATACCAAACCGGGAAGGAGTACCAAAACGACGCCCTTCCAGGGCAGCGGCCGATTGGGAACGGGTTCCATCAACCCGTCGCCTGCGCCCGGCGCAGCCGCGTGCTCCCGCCAAACATTCACGGCCAGGTCCTTCAGCGCGCGGATCCAAAGCATCGCCAAGCTGCCGGGTTTGCCGCTCTCGCGCGCCGTACGGTATTGATCCTTGAAGAGCTGCAGCATGGAGTGGCCGTACTCCTCACGGTGGTTTTGCGGGTAGAACTTCAGCAGCCGCCGGTACAACCGGCAGGAGATCGAGGAATAGATCTGCGTTCCGGTGTTCATGGCGCGATTTCCCGTCCTTCGAGGGCGTGGACGTGCTTCTGCCGGGCGATCCGCACCGCCTGCGCCAAGCGCTTGCTTTCCGCGGCCGTCACCCGCCGGCCGAGCGCCGTCATCCGGTAATACCGCCGCCGCTCATCATCCATCGCCGGATCCGGCCGCTCGTCCACCTCTTCGATCAATCCGGCCGCCAGCATGCGCTTGATCGAGCCGTACAGCGTCCCCGGCCCCATGCTGAGGTTTCCGCCGGTCTGTTCTTCCACATCCTTCATGACGGCGTAGCCGTGCTTCTCGCCGTCCGCCAAAGCCAGCAGGATGTGATAGACCGCCGGGGTGAGCGGTTGAAAGCCTGATGATGGTTTCGCCATATTCCTCCTTTGGACCCTAATATATCCTTTACGGTTATATCCGTTACGGATATATTAGCCGGAATTGCGGGTTTGTCAAGGGGGTTTAATCCTATTCCGCCGACACCCTCATCCGCCCTCCGGGCACCTTTCCCGGGAGTACACCAGGACATGCTTCCCAGCCCCACACCGGCGGAAAGAGGATCGGATTTGTTGGAATCCATCGCCCTTGAGAGACGGGCTGGGAGAATTTGTCCCGGAACCCAGTGACGGGAGGATAGGATGAGGGAGGAGAAAGGAAGCCTTGGACCAGATGAGAGCTGGAACACAAGCTCGCATATTATCGGATAACGTCTTTTATTATTCTCAAGGTGAAGCAGTCACGTTGTATTAGCGGTCCCGTAAGGATCAGCGAGCAGCTTGCAGCAGCGCGAAATAATTAACCAGTTGTATTCCCCGCCGGGCGAGTGCCCGGCGGACGGAATCCGACGTGAGGATATCAATCTCGCGCTCGCGCATTTTGCCGTACGATGATCCGTGGATCAGCGCCGGATCCGCAAAGCCGGGATGGCACATCAATTCGGCAACGCCCGGCTCCAATTGGTCGAGGACCAGCAGCAGGTGCTCCTGCGTGGCGCCTTCGCCATAGAACGTCCCGATGAACCGGTCCGGCTTGGGCGGCTCCCCGCCGCGGGTCAGTCGGGGGAGGAATTCCTGCGCCGTTTCCGCAAGCGGCGCAGGCAGCAGGCCGGCGATTTCCGAAAGGGTCGGATACGGGACCCTGACGGCGGATTGGTATTTGCGGGCCAATTCCAGGAAGCGGCGGAACAGCGCTTCGGTAAAATAGGAAACGTGGTGGTGGGAATCCAGATGGTCCGGATTCCGGCCGGCGAGTTCGATGAATCGCAGAATCTGCGCCTCCCATTCCGCGGCGGCTTGGTCCGGATCCACGCCCGCCAAGTTGCGGACGAATTCCTCCAAGCCGGGCAGGCTTTCGCGCCCGCCGGTGATGCTTTCCAGCAAATCGGGCGACCGCAGCGGCGTGCCGCAAGTGAGAACCAAGTGCACGCCCAATCCGAGGTCCGGCGTTTCCCGCAGCGCGATCCGCAGGTCCTCCTCAATCCAGGGCATGTTCATCAAAGCCGAGGCCGATGTGACGATCCCGCCGCGGTGCGCCTCGCGGATGCCGTGCGAAACGCCCGGCGTCCGGCCGTAGTCGTCCGCGTTGACGATCAGAAATCTTTTCTTTTCCATTGGGCTGCAACCATTCCGGAAGAGTCCGAACCGGCGCCCGGCCGGCAGGACCGCTCCGGCGGAGTCGCTGATCCGGCGATGATTGTATTCCCCCTTTGGTTAATTGCAGATGAAAGGCGGCCGCAGGAAAGACCGGACGGGGGGAAGTCCGGGCAGGCCGTGCGCTGGACAAAACCGGGCTTCGTTGGTATATTTCGACCACCATGATAACGCGGCTTTACCATAACCACGCTCATACTACGGATCAACCTAGATCGCTGAGTTGAGCGGCCGCGCTTTTCCCGGGCACCGTCTTTCCCGCGCCCTCCCTCAGCCGGAGGGCGTTTCTTTTTGGAGGGATGATGAAAGACCGAACCGATATCCGCATGGCCTTGCCGTCGAAGGGACGGCTGGAAAGCGCGTCTCTGGAATTCCTGAAAGCCTGCGGCCTGAACGTCCTTAAGCCCAATCCGCGGCAATACCAAGCCCGGATTCCGGCCGTGCCCGGTCTGACGGTTCTGTTCCAGCGGCCGGGCGACATCGTCATCGGCGTCCGGCAGGGTAGCCTGGATTTCGGGATCTCGGGCGCCGATCTGATCGAGGAGAAAAAAGGCGGCGAAGGGGGCGTGGTCGTCCTCCACGATTCGCTCGGATTCGGGCACTGCTCGCTGGTGCTGGCGGCGCCCGAGGAATGGCAGGACGTCCGCAGCGCGTCCGACCTCGCGCGCAAGGCGCCGGGGATGCCCAGGGAGGGAAAGCCTCTGCGGGTGGCGACGAAATATCCCGTCCTGACCGCCCAGTTCCTGCGCGCGAACCAAATCCAGCCGTTTGAGCTGATTTCCTCCGAGGGCACGCTGGAGGTGGCCCCGGCGATCGGATTTGCGGACATGATCAGCGACCTGGTCGAGACCGGGACCACGCTGCGCGACAACCACCTTCGGCCGCTGGCGGACGGCGAGATCCTCCGCTCGCAGGCTTGCCTGATCGCCAACCGGGCCTCGCTGAAGAGCCGGCCGGAAGTGCTGGATGCGGCCCAGACCCTGCTCGAATACATCGAGGCGCACCTGCGGGCGCAGGAAGCCTACCTGGTCTTCGCCAACATGCGCGGGAAATCCCAGCGCGAAATCGCGGCGGAAATTTTCGCCCAGACCGACCTCGGCGGGTTGCAGGGGCCGACCATCTGCGAAGTGTTCACCCGCGAAGGCGCCGGGCAGGGATGGTTCGCCGTCAATGTCATCGTCCGCAGGGAAAAAATCATGCGCGCGGTGCAGGAACTGCGGGCGATCGGCGGCAGCGGCGTGGTCGTCTCGCCCGTGACCTACATTTTCGAGGAAGAGCCGGCGCGGTTTGCCCGGTTGCGGGAAGAATTGGAAAAGTAACCCTCGCCTCCTACCCCAACCCCTTCCCCCTCTCCCGACATTAGTCGGGAGAGGGGGAAGGGGCAAGGGGATCGGTGTGAGTACGGAGGAAGTATGCTGCGCATCGTGGATCTATCGGAAGCCAAGCAAACGGTATTAAAACGGAAACCCCAGGGCGACGAGATCCCGCCCTCGTTGCGCGAGAGCCTGGCGCGGGTATTCGGGGAGCCGTTGGCTCCCGCGGAAGCCGTGCGGCGGATCCTGGCCGACGTGCGGGCTGACGGGGACGCCGCCATTGCACGCTGGACCGAAAAAATCGACGGCCGGCGGATCGACAATCCGCTTGTTCCCCCCGCCGAGTGGCGGGCCGCATATGAAAGGATCCCGGATGCACTACGGGAGTCGCTCGCTCTCGCCGCCGAACGGATCCGCGCCTTCCACGCCCGCCAGCCGATTCCCTCCTGGACGACCGGCGATCTGGGCGGAACGCTCGGCCAGCAGGTCACGCCGCTGCGCCGGGTGGGGGTGTATGTCCCCGGCGGAACCGCTCCCCTGCCCTCCTCGCTGTTGATGTCGGCCATCCCCGCCAAGGTGGCCGGAGTCGCGGAGGTGATCGTCGTCACCCCGCCCGGTAGGGAGGACGGCAGCGTGCCGGACGTCGTCCTGGCCTGCGCCCACCTGGCCAACATCAGTGCGCTGTACCGGATCGGCGGGGCGCAGGCGGTGGCCGCGCTGGCCTTCGGGACTCAGTCTATCCCGCGGGTGGATAAGATCGTCGGCGCCGGCAACATCTTCGTCACGCTCGCCAAGCAGCAGGTGTTCGGAATCGTCGGCCTCGACGGGTTGGCCGGTCCGACCGAAACGGTGGTGGTCGCCGACGACACCGCCAACCCGGCCTGGGTTGCGGCGGACCTGCTGGCGCAGGCCGAGCACGACCGGCTGGCGACGGCGATCCTGCTGACGCCTTCGCGCGCGCTGGCCGAAAAAGTCCAGGCCGAGGTGGCCGGGCAGATCGAAAACCGCGGGCGGTCGGAGATCATCGCGTCCTCGGTCTCGGCCCAGGGCGGGATCGTGGTCACCCCGGATTTGGAAAGCGCCGTGGCCGCCGCCGACGAGTACGCGCCCGAACACATGTGCCTTTCGGTCGCGGATCCGGATTCTTGGAAGGGGCGGATCCGCAGCGCCGGCGGGTTGTTCCTCGGCGAACGATCCTTCGAGGTCCTCGGCGATTACACCGCCGGGCCGAGCCACGTGATGCCGACCGGCGGGACGGCGCGCTTCGCCTCGCCGCTCAACGTGCTGGATTTCGTGCGGATCACCAACCTGATCGCGCTGGACGAGAAGACCGCCGCCGAGATCAGCCCGCACGCCGAGCGGATCGCGCGCGCCGAAGGCCTCGACGCGCACGCCGAATCCGCGCGGCTGCGGACCGGGGCCGGGCAATCGGGCCCCCGCCAGGAACGGTTCCGCTTCCTGCCCGGCGGCCCCGAGCCGGAAGCCTACACGCCGGTGATTCCGTTCGAGGTGTTCGAATCCCGGTTTTCGAAAACCGGCCGGCGGATCGTCAAGCTCGACGCCAACGAAAACCCCTACGGCATGTCGGACCGCGCCCGGCAGGCGGTCGCGACGGGGAAATACTTCAGCATCTACCCGGACCCGGAAAACACGCTGCTGCGGAAACGGCTGGGCGAATTCCTGGACCTGCCGCCGGAACGGATCTTCACCGGCGCCGGGGCCGACGAGCCGATCGACGTGGTGATGAGCGTGGTCCTTTCGGAGGGCGACGCGATCGTCAACTGCCCGCCGACCTTCGGGATGTATTCCTTCTCCGCCGGGGTGCACCGCGCGCGCGTGCTGAACGTCGGGCGCAGGCCGGATTTTTCGCTCGACGCGGAGGGAATCGAAGCCGCCGTCCGGGCCGAAAAACGCGCCAAGATCCTGTTCGTCTGTTCGCCGAACAATCCCGACGGTTCGCTCGTACCGGACGAAACCCTCCGGCGCCTGCTGGATCTGCCGGTGCTGGTGGTGCTCGACGAGGCCTACGCCGAATTCGCCGGCGCCAGCCGGATCCGCTGGACTCTCGAGCATGATAACCTCGCCGTCCTGCGCACGTTCAGCAAATGGGCCGGGCTGGCGGGCCTGCGGATCGGATACGGCGTGTTTCCGCCAAGCCTGATGGGCCGGATGATGACCCTCAAACAGCCCTACAACGTCAACGCCGCGGCGTATTTGGCGGCGATGGCTTCGCTCGACGATTACGGGGCGATGAAAACCTCGTTTGAAAAAATCATCGCCGAACGGGAGCGGATGTACGCGCGGTTGCAGACCGTTCCGTGGATCACCGTCCATCCCAGCCGGTCGAATTTTCTTCTTTGCCGGCTCGCCGGCCGCGATCCGCGCGCCGTGCAAAAGGCCCTTGCGGACCGCGGAATCCTGGTGCGCTACTTCGACCGGCCCGGATTGCGCGACTGCCTGCGGATTTCGGTCGGAAAGCCGGAAGATACGGACGCGCTGATGAAGGCGTTGGAGAAACCGGCCTAACCTCCTCACCCGGGCTTCGGCCACCCTCTCCCCCTTCCCTTAAGGGAAGGGGGAGAAGGAAGGGAGAGGGGATTAGGTCAGAGACAAAGGAGCCGCGATGCGCAAAGCGACGATCGAACGCAAGACCAAGGAAACCGAGATCCGCGTCGAACTGGACGTGGACGGGACCGGGCGGGCCGAGGTGGAAACCGAGATCGGATTCCTGGACCACATGCTCGACCACGTCGCCGTGCACGGGCTGTTCGACCTGAAGCTGAACGCCAAGGGCGACACGCACGTCGACCTGCACCACACCGTCGAGGACACGGCGCTGGCGCTGGGCGAGGCGGTGAAGCAGGCCCTCGGCGACAAGCGCGGCTTAACGCGGATCGGGCACGCGGTGGTCCCGATGGACGAAGTCTTGGCGATGGCGGTGGTCGATTTTTGCGGCCGCCCGCACTGCCTGGTTCGCGCCGAATGGTCGCTGGTGGCGATCGGGCAGCTGCCGGTGACGCTGATCGAACACTTCTTCCGCAGCTTCTCTGCGGCGGCCGGTGCCACCGTGCACGTGCGCCTGCTCGAGCGCGGCGACGACCATCACCAGGCCGAGGCTTTGTTCAAAGCCTTCGGACGGGCGCTGGACCGGGCAACGCAGATCGATCCGCGCCGCGCCGGCAGTATTCCTTCCACCAAAGGGATGATTTAAAACTTATCACCGCAGAGACGCAGAGAACGCGAAGCGGATTTCCGTTTCTCTGCGATCTCTGCGCCTCTGCGGTTGATAATCCGAAACAAGGATCTGGCACGATGACGGATAAAAATGAATTAGCAAAATTCACCGTTTACCCCGCGATCGACCTCCGCGGCGGCAAAGTCGTTCGATTGGCGCAGGGCGACCCCGAGCGTCAAACCGTCTACGGCGACGATCCGCTCGAGACGGCCCGCCGCTGGCAGTCGGAAGGCGCCTCCTGGCTGCACGTCGTAAATCTGGATGGCGCCTTCGGCGAAACGACCGCCGTAAACGAGGCCGCGCTGGCGGAAATCCTCAAGTCCGGATTGAAAATCCAATTCGGCGGCGGAATGCGGGATATTCAGGGAATTCAACGGGCGTTGGATTCGGGCGTGACCAGGGTGGTGATCGGTACCGCCGCCATAGAGAATCCTTTGCTGATCGAAGTGGCTATGCGCAACTTCGGGCCGGAAAGGCTCGCCGCCGGCATCGACGCGCGCGGCGGGAAGGTAAAAATCCGCGGTTGGGAGAAAGATTCCGCACTCGACCCGATCGAACTCGGCCGCAGGCTCGCCTCCCAGGGAATCCGCTGGTGCATCTTCACCGATATCGAACGCGACGGCGTCTCGGCCGGCATCAACATTCCCGCAACGCTCAATCTGGCTTGTTCGACCGGCCTGAGAGTGATTGCCTCCGGCGGGGCGGCGTCGGTTCAGGATGTCCGGGCCGTCGCGGCGGTCGGCTTGCCGGGCGTGATCCTCGGCCGCGCGCTGTACGAGGGAGCCTTCACGCTCCGTCAGGCGCTGGAGGTTTTATGGAAGCCGAATCCGTGAAGCGACCGATTCTCCGCCGCTTCGCGTCTCGGAAGGCCAAGCAAGTCCACGCGGTCCGGATTGACCTATGATCCACATCATCGACTACAAAGCCGGCAACATCACCTCGGTCCAGCGGGCGCTGGCCCATCTCGGGGCCGAGTCGGTCATCACGCCCGACCCGGACATTCTGCGCCGGGCCGGCAGGGTGATCTTTCCCGGAGTCGGTCAGGCGGCGAGCGCGATGCGGGTCCTGCGCGAACGCGGTTTGGATCTCGCGTTGCGCGAAGTTTTCGCGCGCGGGATCCCGATCCTCGGCATCTGCCTCGGATCCCAGATCATCCTGGACCGGTCCGAGGAGGGCGATACCGCCTGCCTGGGTCTGCTCCCGGGCGTGAGCCAACGCTTCGCCCTCGCCGATCCGGCCTTGAAAATCCCGCACATGGGATGGAACCGGATCCGGATCCTGCGGCGCCATCCCGTCCTGGAGGGCGTCCGGCCGGAAGAGGAGTTTTACTTCGTGCACTCGTACTATCCCGCGCCGGACGACCCGCAGGACGCGATCGCGGAATGCGAGTACGGCCGGCTCTTCCCGGCGGTGATCGGACGGGGGAGCCTGATCGCCGCCCAATTCCATCCGGAGAAAAGCGGTCCGGCGGGTCTGCGGATCCTGGAAAATTTCTCCCGCTGGGACGGGCGCGTGGATTGAGGGCAAATGCTCAGCAAACGGATCATCGCCTGTCTGGACGTGCGCGACGGCAAACTCGCCAAGAGCGTCAAGTTCGTGGACACCAAAGACATCGGCGATCCGGTCGAAACCGCGCGGCGCTACTTTGAATCCGGGATCGACGAACTGGTGCTGTACGACATCACCGCCTCGAGCGACCGACGCGCGATCCTGCTGGACGTCGTTTCCGCGGTCGCCGCGCAGGTCTTCATCCCGTTTTCGGTCGGCGGGGGATTGCGCACGGTCGCGGATTGCGCGAAGGTTCTGCTGGCCGGCGCCGAGAAGGTCAACCTCAACACCGCCGCGGTGCGGAACCCGCCCCTGATCGCGGAAGCCTCGCGCGCCTTCGGCGCGCAATGCGTCGTGCTGTCGATGGACGTCCTGGCTGTTCCGCCCTCCCCCGCCGCGCCCTCCGGATACGAGATCGTCACCCACGGCGGGCGCACGCGCACCGGCCTCGACGCCCTGACCTGGGCCCGGCGCGGCGAGGAGCTCGGCGCCGGCGAACTGGTGGTGAACGCGATCGACGCCGACGGCACGCAGGCGGGGTACGCAATCGACCTGACGAGGAAAATCGCCGAATCGGTGCGCATCCCGGTCATCGCCTCCGGAGGCGGTGGAAAAGCCGAGCACCTCCTGCGGGTCCTCACGGAAGGGAAAGCCGATGCCGCCCTGGTCGCGTCGCTGCTTCACTACGGGATCGCCACCGTGGCGGAATTGAAAAAGTACCTGGATCGCCATGGAGTGAAAGTGAGGATGACCTGAAATGCATCCCCTCCCGTTGGGCAAAACGAAAAAGCGCCGCACGGGAGGGGAAATAGGGGATGGACGGAGAATCTATGGAGCCCAAATACAACGATCAGGGATTGGTGCCCGCCGTCGCGCAGGATTCGCGGACCGGCGAAGTGCTGATGCTGGCGTGGATGAATTCCGAGGCCTGGCGCAAGACGCTCGAAACGCGGGAAGCGCACTTTTGGAGCCGCGAGCGGAAATCGCTGTGGCGCAAAGGCGAGACATCGGGAAACGTCATGAAGGTCGTGGAGGTCCGTCTGGATTGCGACGCGGACGCCGTCTTGCTGCAGGTGATTCCCGCCGGTCCGGCTTGCCACACCAATCGGCGGAGCTGTTTCTTCAACCTCGTCGCCGGCGAACCCCGAACCTATCAGTCCGGATTTCTTCGGCGCTTGGAGGACGTGATCGCGGACCGCAAGGCCCATCCGCAGGAAGGCTCCTACACCGGCGCGCTGTTCCGCGAAGGGTTGAACAAAATCTCTCAGAAGGTCGGGGAAGAAGCCACGGAAACGATCGTCGCCGCGCTGGGGCAATCCGGCGAACGCCTGACCTCCGAGGCGGCCGACCTGCTGTACCACGTGCTTGTGCTCCTCGCCGCCCGCGGGCTGACTTTGGCGGACGTGGAAGCCGAGTTGGAGAGGCGGCACCGATGAATTTGTGGCTGTTCGATCTCGACGGAGTGCTGATCCGGCCGGGCGGGTACCGCGAGGCACTGCGCCGGACGGTGATGCATTTTTCCGCGCTGGCCGGCTATCCGCAGCGGCGGCTGGAAGAAAGCGCGATCGAAGCCTTCGAGGCGCACGGCATCACCTGCGAGTGGGACATCGCGGGCATCTGCCTGATGGCGGAGGTTTACGCCGTGTGGAAAGCCAATCCGGCGCTGCGCCTTCCGCCGGACCTGGATGCGTGCCTGTCTCTGCTGCGCGGGGCCGGCCTCTCCCGTCCGGAACCGGATTTCGCCGGATGGGCGCGCCAGACCGGTGCGCTCTCGGGCGATACGCCGGCGGCTTCGGCGGTGAAGCTTTTTAAACAGAAGGCCGGGGACGCGGAACCGGATCCGGCCCGGGCGGGCGAATTCGAATCCGTCCTGACCGCGGTCCTTGGCCGCCCGCGGGAATTTCCGCACTCGCCGGTGATGCGGTATTTCCAGCAATTCACGCTCGGCAGCCGCGCCTATGCGGAGCATTACCGCGTTCCGCCCGAAATCGAGACGCCCTCGCTGTTGGCCGAACTCGACCGGCCGGGATTGTCGGACGACGCCCGCGACCGGATCCTGGACGGGCAGTCGCAAAAGCGGATTTGCTCGGCGATCATCACCGCCCGCCCCTGCCGGCCGCCCGATCCCGGAGCCGCTCCCGGGGATAGCCCGCCCGAGGCGGAGATCGCCCAACGGATCATCGGCTTGGAGAAGCTTCCGCTGGTCGGCGCCGGCCAGATGCAATGGCTGGCCCGGCGGCGCGGCCAGATCATCGACGCCTACCTGAAACCGAGCCCGGTGCATTCCCTGGCGGCGCTCGCGGCGGCGATGGGCGCCGGCGGGCCGGATTCCCTGGATGCGGCGCGCGCGTTTGTCGAGGAGGGAAAAATCCTGCCGCCCTTCGACCGCTTCTCCGAGAAACGCTCGGATATAGCGGTCTTCGAAGATTCTCCGACCGGCGTGATCGGAACCGCAAGCGCGGTCGACCTATTGAAAAGGAAAGCCATCGACGTCCGCATCTCTCTTTACGGCGTCGCCGCGGGCGGCGAAAAGCGCGCCGCCTTGGAATCCCTCGGCGCGATCGTCTTTCGGACGACCGACGAAGCGTTGGCGGAGGCATGGAAGTCCCTGTCGTAGGTTTTTGCCAGCCCGACCGGAGTTGGTCCGGAAAGATCCCCACGCAAAAAAAAACGGGAACTGTTCAGGCTATCGATTGGCAGGTAAAAATTTTTAACCAGCGATACTGGTGTTCTAGTGTTGTGTCCCAAAAATGTCGTATCTGCTCAGCCTCAGTAATACTGAAATGAAATCCTGCTCTTTTCCATCCTCACCCCTATCCCCTAGCCCCTTCCCCCTCTCCT
>JAFGKK010000114.1 GCA_016928575.1 Anaerolineales bacterium | reverse complement strand
AGGAGAGGGGGAAGGGGCTAGGGGATAGGGGTGAGGATGGAAAAGAGCAGGATTTCATTTCAGTATTACTGAGGCTGAGCAGATACGTTTTTTTACTTTATATACTGTCTACTTTTTTAGGCGCAACAATTTCTTGGGTTCATACGGAGGTCCCCTCTGTGCGGTTTTCCTATTGCAAGTAAGGATTCCCCAGCCTAGGGAGTTAACGTGTTGAAGAGGAAATGGGATATTGGATTTCATGTATAATCCGTGAAAATCCGTCCCGCATGGAGACGGCTTCCCATAAGGAGGGAGAAATGTCTGAATCCAACGAACTCCGCTTCAGTGCAATTCCGTCCCCTTCCCCATCCGTCCCGCCGGAAAAAACCCGGTTCGGTTGTTTTTCGGTCGGATTGGCGGTGCTCGTGGTGGTTCTTGTCGCGGCCGCCCTTTTCCTCGGCTTCGGGCGCGATATCGATTTGGGCTGGCAGGCAGCCTATTGGTTCACTGAAAACGAGGACCTTCTGCAGTTGATATCCTTGGCGTTGTTATGCCTCGCGCCGCTGGCCGCCGCCGCGGGAACGGTGCTCGGAATCATCGCCGTCGTACGCAAGAACGACCGCCGCGTATTGGGGATCATCGGGCTGCTCCTGGGCGGGCTGTTCACCATCGCCGCGGCGTTTTTCTTTGTGATGATATTAAGCAGCGTGGAATTCGTTTTCTGATCCGCTGCTCTGCAATTGGAAAAAGCAATAGAATCCCCCCCTCCCGGATTCGCAACGGCGAAAGACTGCCCTCGCAACGCGGGGCCGAGGCGGGGCCAGCAACGACATTAAATGCACGACTCCACGGCAACAAGGGAGTCTTCTCATTTTCCTCCTCCCTCTTCCCCTCACCCTCTTCTGGGGCGGTCGAAAAACAGCATAAGGTTGTCATCGGATCGTCATCCCGAGCGAGGCTCGGGACAGGTGTCCGCGCCTGCCCCTAGAAGCGGGGTGTTCGGAGCGGGCATCCAGCCATTCAAACCCTGGATTCCCGCTAAACCCACCCCCGGCGAAGAACACGCCGAGGGCCGGCGCGGGAATGACGGACTATCTCCGGCAGGGAATTTTCCACGAATCCCATTGGCTCACTTTTTAGACAGCCTCAAGACAAACAATCGGCGTTTTTTTGGTTTTTCGTCAGGGTGAGGACGGTCAGGATTTTATCGGATCCTGTGGACGACGCGGAAAAACTGTTTATGCAGGGGAGTCGCGCCTTTCTCAGCACCCCGGTAGTTTTTTTTTTCCTAAAAATCCCATGATCCCGCACCCATCGCACCCCCGGCGGTGTTTATTTCTTTTAATGGCGGGGCGTGGAGGACGGGACGCCGGGAGGCGGAGATGGCCGGGGAACGGGGTTTCGACTACGATTACATCATCGTCGGAAGCGGGTTCGGCGGATCGGTATCCGCCCTGCGGCTTTCCGAGAAGGGCTACAAAGTCCTGGTACTCGAGAAAGGTAAGCGGCTGACCGAAAAGGATTTTCCAAAAACCAACTGGGACCTGCGGCGGTGGCTTTGGCTGCCGCCGCTGCGTTTCTTCGGTTTGTTCCAGATGACCTTTTTCCGCCATGTGACGGTCCTCTCCGGCGCCGGGGTGGGGGGCGGGTCGCTGGTGTACGCCAATACCCTTCCGATACCGAAGCCGTCTTTCTTCAAGGCCGAATCCTGGTCCCACCTGGCGGATTGGGAAAGCGAGCTCGCGGATTTCTACCGCACGGGGTTGAAGATGCTCGGCGCGGTCCCCAATCCGCGGCTGGAGACGGGCGACTGTGCCCTGCAACGACTTTCCCGGCAGATCGGCAAGGAAGACCGCTTCGAGCCGACGACCGTGGCGGTGTTCTACGGCGAGCCGGATTCGGTCGTCCCGGATCCCTACTTCGGCGGAAAAGGCCCGGATCGGGCCGGCTGCAACTTCTGCGGAGGGTGCTTGCTCGGCTGCCGCTTCAACGCCAAGAACTCCCTCGACAAGAATTACCTGTATTTCGCCGAGCGGCACGGAGCCGAGGTGCGGGCTGAATGGGAGGTGGACGACGTCACGCCCTTGAACGGCGGCGACGGGTCGGGAGGATACAAAGTCCATTGGCGGTCTTCCACTGGCCTTGGGAGAAAAAGCGGCGGTGAATGCACCTGCCGCGGAATCGTTTTCTCCGCCGGTGTGCTGGGCACCGTGGATCTGCTCCTGCAGTTGAAGGCGAAATCGCTGCCGCGGCTTTCTGCAAAGATCGGACACGGCGTCCGCACCAATTCGGAAAGCCTGATCGCCGTCACCGCGCCGGACGGGGAGACCGACTTTTCGCAGGGGATCGCCATCGGCTCGATTCTCGATTCCGACGAGCACAGCCACATCGAGCCGGTCCGCTATCCGGCGGGGTCGGGCTTCTGGCGCCTGTTGGCCTGGCCGAGGGTGGGCGGCCGCAACGCGTTCGCCCGCGTGCTGCGGGTGATCGGCGACCTGATCGCCCATCCGGTGCGCAACCTCAAGGTGATTCTCGTCGACGATTGGGCCAAGCGGACCCAAATCCTGCTCTTTATGCAGACGGTCGACAGCCGTTTGCGGCTGACCAAGGGCTTCTTGGGCCTGGCGACCTCGCTCGACGGGGGAAAGCGGCCGACCGCCTGCATCCCGGAGGCGGATGCGTTGGCCGAGGGCTTCGCGCGGATCGTCAATGGCAAACAGTGCGCCCTGCTCACCGAAACCCTGCTCGGCAGCCCGACCACGGCCCACATCCTGGGCGGCTGCGTGATGGGCAAGGACCGGGAAGAGGGCGTGATCGACAAAGACAACCTCGTGTTCGGCTACGAGAACATGCTCGTCTGCGACGGCTCGATGATCTCCGCCAATCCCGGCGTCAATCCGTCGCTGACGATCCTGGCGCTGGCGGAGAGGGCGATGAGCAAGATCCCGGAAAAGGCGGGACGCGGAGCGTCATCCTGAAGGCGTGCTTTTCACCCGAAGGATCAGGTCTCTTCGTGCGCACAACTCGCGGCTTCAGAGTGACAGGGGCGCGGATGACCCCGCGGCCGCAGAGTAATAGGATGGCGGGTGTCATTCCCGAGTGTTCTAATCGGGAATCCAGGGGTGTGGAAGAGGGGAGGCCCGCGAACTACACCCCGCTTCGCAGGCCTGACCCGCTGTGAGCTCAGGCGCGGGCAAGACGATCCGTTTGGCAAATTCGGCGACTCGTCGGCAACCGACAAGGAATTATGGAGTGAGCGATGGAAGAAGCTCTACTGGAACCGATCGTCATGGATAAAGCCGAACCGATTCAATCGGTGAATCCGAACACCGGCGAAATCCTCGGGAGCGTGCCGGTCTGCGGGGAAGGCGAAGTCCGGGAGGCGGTGGGGCGGGCGCGGGCCGCCCAACCGGATTGGGCCGCGCGGACTTTGGCGGAGCGGGTCCGGATGATGCGGCGGATCCAGGAAGCGCTGGTGGACCGCGCCGACGAGATCACTTCTCTCGTTTCGCGGGAGATGGGGAAAAGCGAAACCGAAACGATCATCGGCGACGTGCTGCTCGTGCTCACCAGCCTGACCGGCTACATCAACCTGGCGCCCAAGGTCCTGCGGGTCCGGCGGCAGAGCCAGGGCCTGCTGCACATCACCAAATGCACCTACGTGGTCCCCGAGCCGCTGGGAGTGGTGGCGGTGATCTCCCCCTACAACTTCCCCGTCCTGCTGACGATGCAAACGGCGTTCGCGGCGCTCCTGGCGGGCAACGCCGTGGTCCACAAGCCGTCGGAGTACGCGTCGCTCACGGCGCTGAGGCTCCGGGAAATTTTGCTGGGCTCCGGCTTGCCGGAGGATCTCTTCCAGGTGGTGACGGGCGGAGGGCGGACCGGCTGGGCCTTGGCGAACGCCGGCGTGGATCACATCGCCTTCACCGGCGGCTGCGCGGCCGGGCGCAAGCTGGCGCAAGCCGCGGGCGCGCAGCTGATCCCCGCCACGCTTGAGCTCGGCGGCAACAACGCGATGATCGTCTTCGACGATGCGCCCCTGGCGCGGACGGTGGACGGGGCGCTGACCTACGCCTACATCGCCAACGGCCAGGTGTGCGGCTCGGTGGCGCGGATCTACGTCCACGAGGCTGTCGCCGACGAGTTCCTCCGCCGGCTGAAGGCGCGCGCGGCCGAGTGGAAGGTTTCGACCGAGACCGCGCCCGGGGCGAGCGACGTGACCGCGCTGATCCACGCGGACCTCCTGGCGCGGGTGGAGGGCCACGTACGCGAAGCGGTGGCGGACGGGGCGCGGGTGCTCACCGGCGGCGGCCGGCTGGCAGGAACGGCCGCACCGGTTTACAGGCCGACGATCCTGGTGGACACCCGGCCGGAGATGGCGGTGGTGCGCGAGGAAAGCTTCGGCCCGCTCCTTTGCGTGATCCGGGTGCAGGACGACGAGGAAGCCGTCCGCCTGGCCAACGACACGGAGTACGGGTTGACCGCCAGCGTTTGGTCGCGGAGCGACGAGCGGGCTTGGCGCGCGGCCAGAAAATTAAAGGTGGGCACCGTGGCGGTGAACGATCATCTGTGGCCGTTCTTCGCGCCCGAGGTCCCGTGGGGCGGGGTCAAAGCCAGCGGCCTGGGCCGCATCGGCGGCGAGTGGGGGCTGCGGGCGATGACCTACCCGAAGGTCGTCAGCTACGACCGGATTAACCTGCCGCGCGAGTTCTATTGGTCGCCCAGGGCGGCCTGGGTCCACGAGTTTTTCCGCCAGGCCGTCCCGCTGTTGTATTCGCGCCGGATCGGGAGGAAACTGAAGGCGCTGGGGCGGCTGATGCGGATGGCGGGACGACCGTTTGCCGGTTGATCGGCAATCCCCATTGGGAGTATTCCAAAACCGTCAATTGAGAAAGTGCGTTGTCAGGACAGGTCATCCCAATGGGGTTGTTCAGCCATTAAATGATCCGCCAATAAAGCCGATTGATCCTTGATGCTTCACCATCCCATCCTGCCTCCCCTCAACCCCTCCTTCCTCCCCGCACCGCGGGAAGGAAGGAGGGGGCATCTATTTCCGGCAAGCAAGCCACTTCTATTGGGGGAGGTCGGATGGGATGGACCTCCATCCGGAAATTATTCATCGTGATTGGGGAGGGAAAAGGGACGATAACGGCAGGGAGTACGGGAGAGGGCGGCGGGGGCGCGCCTTGCAGTACGGCATTCCCAAGCCGCCGCGCTTATCGGCGTTTTTTCCGGGGGGCTTGCGTATCCGTGTGCGCGACTCGCGTACAATTAAACCTGATATCGCCCGGCTGCGAAATGTGGATTTCAACCTCGAATGCTTGTGGATGCGGATAAAAGAAAAAATGGATAAATCCATTCGCCTGGAATTGAGCCGATATTCCGAAATCCGCGAGCCGGAATTCCTGGATTACGTTCGAGATTGGGAGAAAACCGGCGAAGAGTTTGTCCCCTCCACCGTGGATCCGAAAGGGCGGACGTTCGCGGAAATCATGCGTGCATGGGAAAGGGAGGAGACGGAGGACATCCGCCGCTCCGGCTTCGTCCCGGCGACTCTGTATTTCCTGACCGGCGGCGGCGGGCGGATCCTCGGCGCGATCCACTTCCGCCATGAATTGAACGATACGCTCATGCGCCGGGGAGGGCATATCGGATACGGGATCCGCCAGTCGGAGCGGCGGAAGGGGTATGCCACGGCCATGCTGCGGCAACTCCTCGAGGACGTTCCATCCAAGGGCTGCCGCAAGGTTCTGCTCACCTGCGGCGACGGCAACCTTGGGTCGATCGGGGCGATCGAGCGCTGCGGCGGGGTATTGGAAAACAAGGCGGAGCGGGAAGGGGAAATCCTCCGCCGGTATTGGATAACCCTTGCCGGAGGGGGGTGAGTCTCCGCGGAGGCGGGGATTCCGCCGGCGGAATCCGACGCAAGTCTCCGAATTCCCATTCCGTTCGCCTCCCGCCTTTTCACCCTCCATTCCGCGGCGGCGAAGGTTTTACAATGCACGCCGGGAGGGGCCATTCCGCGATATGAATCCAATTACGCTATCCAAATCCGCCGCGCGCAGAATCATGCTCGACGCGCAACTTCTTCACGGGCCGCCCGGCATGGCTTCGGGAACGGACGGCGCCTCCCGGATCATCGAGCGGCTCGGCTATGTCCAGATCGACACGATCCACGTGGTCGAGCGCGCCCACCATCACGTGCTGTGGACGCGGATGCCCGGCTATGGCGGAGAACTGCTGCACGAGCTGCAGGCCGTCCGGCGCGGAGTGTTTGAATATTGGGCCCGCGCGATGGCCTACCTGCCGATGCGGGATTACCGTTTTTCGATTCTCCGCATGCGCCAGTTCCGCCGTCCGGACCACCCTCGACGGACATGGATCGAAGCGCGGCAGAAGCTTCCCCTGGAAACGGTGATGAACCGGATCCGCGCGGAGGGGCCGCTGAGCGCCAAGGATTTCGCCCATCCGCGCGAGCGGAAACGCGGACCGTGGTGGGATTGGAAGCCGGCGAAATCGGCGCTCGAATTGCTCCTCTGGCAGGGCGAACTGATGGTCGCCGAGCGCCGCAACTTCCAGAAGGTATACGACCTGACCGAACGGGTCCTCCCGTCGGGAACCGACACGCGCCTGCCGGACGAGCGGGAGACGGCCGAGCACCTTATCCGGCGCGCGCTGGGCGCGATGGGGATCGCCGAGGCGCGGGAAATCGACGAATACCTTCAGCCGGCGGCCGCCCGGGATTCGGTATTCCGGGTCGTATCCTGGGACCGCCTGACCCGCACGATCGACGAGCTGGCCGAGGACGGGGCGGTGGTTCCCGTGCTCGTCGAAGGCGACCGGGAAAAAACGCATTATGCGCTTTCCGGAGCGGCGGAAAGGTCCGCCGGAACGCCCAAAGCGAAGGCGGCGGTGCGTCTGCTTTCGCCGTTCGACAATCTCGTCATTCAGCGCGACCGCACCGATCGGTTTTTCGATTACCAATGCACGCTGGAATGCTATACGCCGGCCGCCAAACGGATCCACGGATATTTCGTCCTGCCGGTCCTGTTCGGCGAGAGGCTTGTCGGCCGAGTCGATCCGCAGGCGGATCGCAAATCCGGGAGGCTGATCCTGCGCAGCGTCGAGCTCGAGGAGGATTTCCAGCCGACCGGCGCTTTTCTGGCGGAGTTCGCCAAGGCCGCCGCCGCGTACGCAAAATTCAACCGGTGCAATGCGGTAGTGTTGGGGAAGGTCCGGCCGGCCAAGTGGAAGCCGGCTTTGCGGGACAGGCTGAAAACCATTTTTTAATCCGATGCTGTTGGCTATCGGGCTTGGCCGAGTATCTGGCGCGGAACACCGAAAAAGCGGTGCGCTTTTTTTTCAACTTCCCCATAATCTCCACGGAGGACACGGAGCAACACGGATATAATTCATTTTTTCTCCGTGCGGCTCCGTGTTCTCCGTGGATGGTGAATTGGGAGGGAGGAAATATTTCTAATGAATCCACTCTCTCCGACGCTCCGCTGTGCCGGAAGTAGAATCGGGATTGCCTGGAAACGGGGCGGAAAATGTTTACCAACTTTCCCATAATCTCCGCGGAGGACACGGAGCAACACGGATATAATTCATTTTTTCTCCGTGCGGCTCCGTGTTCTCCGTGGATGGTGAATTGGGAGGGAGGGGATGTTTCTGCGGAACTCGCTCTCTTCGGCGCTCCGCTGTGCCGGATGTAGAATCAGGATTGCTTTACAATCCGGCGGATTTTTCCATGAAAGGGTTTCCAGAATGAAGATCGCCACCTTTAACTGCAATTCTGTCCGGATGCGGATCGACCAGATCGTCCGCTGGTTGAAGCGCGAGCGGCCCGACATCCTCTGCCTGCAGGAGACCAAAGTCCAAGATTCCGACTTCCCGCAGGCGGCCTTCGACAAGGCCGGGTATTACGTCGTCTTCCGCGGGCAGAAGGCCTACGCCGGGGTGGCCGTCGTGAGCCGCGAAGAAACGAGCGATATTCTCTTCGGCATCGACGACGGCGGAGAGCCGGATGAGGCCAGGCTGATCCAGTTGCGCGCCGCCGGCGTGACTGTGATCAACACCTACGTGCCCCAGGGGCGCTCGGCTGACAGCGAACACTTCGCCTACAAGCTGGAGTGGCTGGCGCGCTTCCACCGGCTGCTCGAGCGGCGCTTCGCGCCAAACGATAGGCTCGTGTGGTGCGGGGACCTCAACGTCGCGCCCGAGCCGATCGACCTCCACGATCCGAAGGCCAACAAGGACCACGTGGATTTCCATCCGTTGGCGCGCGAGGCGCTGGAGAACGTGCGCGCCTGGGGGCTGGCGGACGTGTTCCGCCGGCTGCACCCGGACGAGCCCGGCCACTACACCTTCTGGGATTACCGGGTGGCGAATGCGGTCAAACGCAACATCGGCTGGCGCGTGGACCACATCTGGGCCACCGAACCGGTTGCCCTCCGGGCGGCCAAGGCCTGGATCGACGTCAAGGCGCGCAAGGTCAAACGCCCTTCGGATCACACGTTTCTCGTCGCCGAGTTCGCCGATTGATTTATGCGATTAATATCTTTTTTGGGGGGGCGGCAAGGTGTTGAAAAAGCCGGTCGACCCGGACCCGCTTCGTGGAGTGAGGGCGGGGATGCGCCTCGAAAAACTCCGCGGCTGCTCAACCGCCTCTTCGACCGCGAGGATGGGATCAACAGACGATGGCTTGCCTCCAAACGGAACGCCTGAATCTTTTCCCCCTTTCCCCGGATCAACTGCGGCAGTATCAGGAGGATCCGGAATCGCTGGAGGCGGATCTCGGCCTTGCCCTCTCCCGCGCGCTTCTCTCCGAGCGAGTCCGCCGGGCGATCGGGATGAAGCTGGAGAAAATGGCGCGCGCCGGGCCGGAAGCAATTCCCTGACTCATCTACTGGCTGTTGGTCGTCCGCACCGCACCCTTCGGCGCCGGATTGGCGGGTTTCAATGGCCGCCCCGACGAACGCGGGGAAGCGGAGATCGGATACGGGATCGACGAGGCGTTTCGGGGGAAGGGTTATAAGACCGGAGTGATAAAGCGGATGACGGCCTGGGTCTACGCGGATCCTTCGTGCCGGGCGGTCGTCGCCCGGGGGGTCGAGAAATCCAACGCCGCCTCGCGGCGGGTTCTTGCGAAGGCCGGCTTCCGTCCTTATGAAGAAACGAAAAACAGCCTCTCCTACCGGGTCCGCAGGGAGGATGTCCCCTCCGCCGGCCGGGACCGGGCGGAGGCGGAGCCGTAACCGGAGGCTTCCAGGCGTAGTAGCGCGGCTTTTCTTGCAGAGCCCGGTCAGAAATTAAACGTATCCGGATCCGGCCCGACCCGTTTTCCCGCATCGAGCGAATCCAGGAGCTGCATATCTTCTTCGGAGAGTTCGAAATCGAAGATCCTGGCGTTCTCGGCGATGCGCTCTCTGCGGACGGATTTGGGAATGGTGACCACTTCGTGCTGGAGGTCCCAGCGCAGGACGATCTGGGCCGGGGTCCGGCCGTACTTCCCGGCCAGCGTTTGCACGGCTTCTTCTGCGAAGATCCGCCCCTGCATCAGCGGGCTCCAGGCCTCCAATTGGATCCGATGGTTCCGGCAAAAAGCCAACAATTCGGGTTGAAGCAGGAGCGGATGGAATTCCACCTGATTCACGGCGGGAGTCGTGCCGCCCTCGCGCAGAATGTCCTCCAGGTGATGGACGAGGAAATTGCTGACGCCGACCGCCTTGGCCCGGCCGCTTTGGTGGATCCGCTCCATCGCCCGCCACGTCTCCAGGTAACAGCCCTGCACCGGCCAATGGACCAGGTACAAATCCACGTATTCCATGTCCAGGCGGTCCAAACTTTCTTCGAACGCCCCCGCAGTCCGCTTGGCGCGCTGGTCCTCGTTCCAGACCTTGGTGGTGAGGAAAATTTCCCCTCGCGGAATCCCGCTTTCGCGGATCGCCTTGCCGACCCCGCGTTCGTTCCCGTAGAGGGCGGCCGTATCGATGCTGCGGTAGCCGCAATCCAGCGCGCAACGGACCGCCTCTTCCACTTCGCGGCCGTCGCTGACCTTAAACACGCCGAACCCCAGCCAGGGCATTTTTAAACCGTTGTTCAACAGGGCGCAATCTTTTATGCTGTTTATCATCGTCCGCGTCTCCTTTCGAACCGCCGCGTTCAATCTTGCGCGGTTCCGCGTCCGGGATGTCCGGGCGGTGCCGGGTTCAGTATACATCATCCGCAATTTTTATTTTTTTCTTTTGCAGGAGGATGATTGCCCCGCGCCGTCCACGCCCTTGCGCGGCAGATCTTTGCCGTAGAGGGAGTATCCCGCTTCGTTGGGGGCGAATTCGACCGCCGGCCGGATCGTTCCGGAGGCGTCGGATTCGAGCGCGACGGTGACGGTCATGGATTTTTCAGCGTAAACGGTTAATTCGACCGATCTGGACGGATGGAGAACCGGCAATCCCACCAAGCGATTGCCGCCGGAAAATTGCAAATGACTTTCGGGATAGGCTTTTTCCTTGCGGCTTCATCCGCGCGCCGAAGGATATTCGACCCGCGACCGTATGCTATTATGGTTTGGATGGGTTGCGCGCGTCCGCAAGCGCCGGGCATCCGATCGATCCGGTGATCGCCGGATCGGGCGCGTCCCCGGGCCGGAGCGGGTTGCGCAGGATCAAAGAAAACCGCGGGCCGTTAACCGGTTTGCGGGATTCCTCCGGCCGCCGCCGCGCGCATTCCGCCGCGTCCTGCGCGGAAATCCTCCGGCGGCGCGGGCGCCCGGACGCGGTTGGAATTCAAAGGAAAACCGGAGCAAAGGCGGATATCATACCGTCGGGAGGGTGAAGCGCCATGGACGATCGACTGCTGGTGCTGCAGATGTCAGCCTGGATGGAGGAACACCTGACCGACGCCGACTCCGGCCGGGAACTGGCGGCGGTCATGGGCTATTCCGAGAACCGCCTGCGGCAGAAGTTCTACAACGTCACCGGCGAAACCCCCTCGGGCTACCTTCGGAAGCGGCGCCTGACCGAGGCGGCCCGGGCGCTGATGGCCGGCGAACGCATCGTCGACGCCGCGCTGCGGTTCGGCTACAGCTCCCAAGACAACTTCACCACCGCATTCAAGGCCTGGTTTGGGATCACCCCGGGGGAACTCCAGACCATGGACCGCAAACAGCGTTTGTTCATCGCCCGGATGAAGGAGCCGCTGAACATCATGGAATTGAAAAACCTCAAACAAAACGACCTGTGCACCACCCTGATGGGGTGCATGAAGGGCGCCTCGGATTTCTACGACCTGGATTGGACCAACGCCCAACTGTTCGGATACAGCACCCACGCGTTCATGATCAACATCCACAAGGACCTTTGCCCCAGTTCGCCCTACGCCTGGAAGAAGGATTCTCTCTGGCTGGCGATGCGGAATATGGGGATCCGCAAGGCCGGTACGGTCAGCCTGAAGAAGGGGTCGCCGGCGGCGGAACGGGCCGAAGCGGAGATGAAACTCCGCGCCCACCTCGACGCGGGCAAACTCTGCGTCCTGGATTTCCTCGAACACCAGCTCATCTCCGGCTACGACACCCAGGGCTTCATTTTTCTCCAGCCCTGGCAAGGGGGGTCCACGGTCGAACTGCCTTCCCTGACCTTCGGCAGTTGGAAGGAGGCCTTCGAGCGCGAGGACTGGATCATGTTCACCTTGCTGGAAAAGGACGACCTGCGGGCCGACGAGCCGGCCCTCCTGCGCTCCGCGCTCGCCGTCGCGATCCGCATGCGGACTTCACCGGAGGAATTCCAAATTCCATACTATCAATCCGGCGACGGCGCCTGGGAGTGGTGGCTGGCGGGAATCGAGAGGGGATTGGGAGCCTCGCACGGCCACTGGTGGAGCGGGATGGTCTGGAAGGAATGCCGCAACCTGGCTTCCGGTTTTTTCGACGGACTCGCCGGATCCATGAAGCCGGGCAAACCGGCGGACTTGTGCCGCGAACTGTCGGGCCTCTACCGGGAGTGCGGGTCGCAGTTGGACATCGCCAAGGATAAGGATGCGCCCGCGGAAAAGCAGAAAGCCGCCCTGACCAAAGGGCGGGAGCTGGACCGCCGGTGCGCGGATGCGATGAAGGATCTGCTCGCGGCAGTGGTGTGATCCTCATCCAACCATTTCTCCCCCTCGCGAATCCTCCGCGGCTTGCCGATTGGATCCGTGAGGTTTTTTTTACGGAAACATGTGTTTATGGAACAGAGAAGATCGACAATGTCCTCCGGCGAGACCGATCCGTTCAATCCTTGGTGCAACTTCGCGCAAGATGAATCGGTCCGGCAAACGCCATCCTATCCCGCCTCCCCCTTTCGGTTCTATTTTGTCGCACTTCTTCCGTATCCCCTCCTCCCTTCCCGTATCACGGGAAGGGAGGAGGGGATGGAGGGAGGTGGGATGGGATGGAACTGAATTCATTTGGAAGTTCCCGACGCGGCCGGACGGTTTGGTGCGTTTGTGCTATGATGCCGATAATGAAAAAAGCGACAGCGTTGCCGGCGGTGATGCTGATCTTCTCCTGTACGGCTTGCCGCGGTAAGGCCGAGTACGCCCCGGATGTTTCCGCCCTGGAATGGGGCGAGGTCTCCCATGGGCTGAGGGTCTCACTCGACGTTCCCGATCCGCGGTTTGAAAAGGGGGAATCCGCGTTCGTATATGTCATCCTCGAAAAAACCTTTCCGGGGGAAATGGATCTTTCCGCCATTCCCGCCTTCGTTCTCGGCGACATGCGCTATTGGTGCCCGGTGGATCTTGCCGGGGACGGGCTGCCCCTGCCGGCCAATGCCGAAGTGCGGATCCTTCTGCGGGACGGGGAGCCTTGGGTCCGGCGGATGGACCTCTCGAAGCTTTCCTGCGAGGAAGCCTATTCCTCCCGCTGGCCGGCGGCGGGTTTTTATTCGATTCTCCCGGCGGGAAAAAACAACCTGCGGTTGGATTTCGAAGTCGTCGGCGGCATGGGCGGTGATCGGATCCGGTCGAACGAAGTGACGGTGGAAATCTCGCCCTGATTTGGGCGTTGCCGGGCGGAGACGCCCGCTTTGGAGCGGCGGATCCGGCATTCCGCCTACCGCCGCGTCCACCGGAAGACCGTTCGGATCGGGGCCATCCATCCGCGGAAGGAGCAATGCGATGAACGCCTTGTGGTTGGCGGAACAACGCGCCTTCATCCGGTTTCTGGATTACCCGGGGGAGGAACCCGCGCTGGTGTTGTTGCACGGCTTGGGATCGGCCTCGACCGCGGATTTCGCCGGCCTGGCCCGTGATCCTGTCCTCTCTCGTTTCCGTCTGATCCTCCCCGACTTTCTCGGCTTCGGGTACAGCGACCGGCCGGAGGATTTCGATTACTCGCTGGAGGGGCACGCGCAAACCGTTTCGGCCGTTCTGCGGCATCTCGGCCTTGCGACGGCGAACGTCTTCGGGCACAGCATGGGCGGCTCCGTGGCCGTAGTGCTGGCCGCGGCGCATCCGGAACAGGTCCGCCGGCTCGTGTTGGCGGAAGCCAACCTGGATCCGGGTGTCGGAGGGGCGAGCAAGACGATCGCCGCGCAGACGGAAGAGGAATACCTCGCCGGAGGCCACGCGCTTTTCCTGCGCGCCATGGCGGCGGAAATCGGAAAATCGCCGAGCGCCGCCTGCTTCGCCGGCGCGCTGAAGGCGGCCGATCCGCTGGCCGTTCACCGCAGCGCCGCCGGCTTGATCCACGGCGCCGTCCCTTCCCAGCGGCGATTGTTCCTCGCGATGAAGATCCCGCGCGCCTTCCTCTTCAGCGCCGAATCCCGTTCCGATCCGGATGTCGAGATTTTGCGAGGCGGGGGGATCGATGTTTTCATCGTCCCCAATTCCGGACATGGAATGATGCATGATAACCCGGAGGGTTTCCGGCAGGCGCTGGCCCGGTCGTTCGATCTATAGCAAGCCGGAGAGGAGGCTTCCGGAAGGAGGGCCGGGCACATCGCAATCCATCCCGGGCGGGGAATTCGCAAGCCCGGCCTGGCGCAAGGCGCCCGAATGGCGGAAGTCTATCCGCAAATTGCGGCAAGGATCAGGAGGAAGGGGATGCCGGAGACCTTTACAGAGGGAATGCTCTGTCCGGCGATCGCCGCCGCGGCGGCTTTTCTCCTCGCGGCGATTTTCATCGCGGGTTCCATCCGCGTCGTCCCCGAGGAGAAGCGAATCCGCATTGACCGGCTCACAGGTTCCTGGGGGAGAAAGGTCCCGGGCCGGTCCTGTTGATCCCGTTTATCGATCTGGGCCTCGTCGTCGACGCGGCCGACCGCTTTAAAATGGTCCGGACGCGGTCGATTGATGCAGGCTTGCAGGGGGAAACCTTGACCCCGGTGCGCACGGACGGAAGCGTGCTGATCCGCGGAGAGACCTGGAACGCCTTCAGCAAGGAATTCATCCCCGGGGGGGAAAAGGTGCGCGTCGTCGGGATCCGGGTGGAGGTTGAGAGAATCCGGCAATTGCCGGAATAGCTGGGGGTTGGTGCCGCCGGCCAATCGGGAGGGAAGCGGACGCGGGCGGGAGGCGGCCTGCGGAGGGGGCGCGGAGTCGAAGCCCTGCTCCTTCCGATATAATTGGTCGTCGGCGCCCGGCGAGCCGGCGCGTAACCCCCTTCAGGATCGATATGGCGTCTTCCCCAACGAAAACTGTAAAACCGCCGCGCATACCGAAACGCCTGGCCGCCGGAACGCTGGCGGCGCTCGAGGACGACGGCGATTATTCGAACATGGAAGTGACCGGCGGCAGGTACGCCGCTTCCGCGGCCGCCCGCTGCGTGTTTGAGGTAGTGATCTTCCGCAGGGCGGTTTTCGGGCCGTCGCGCTGCGCCAAGCCCCGGTTTCTGGATTGCCGGCTGGATGCCTGCGACCTTTCGGGGATCGATTGGGAGCAGGCCCGTTTCCGGCGGGTGGAACTCCTCGGCTGCCGCGGGATCGGCGCCCAACTAGTGGAATCGGAATGGGAGGACGCCTGCTTCCGCGAAGGCAATTGGGAGCGGGCGGTCTTCACCGCGGCCCGTTTCCGCGCCGCGCACTTCACCGGCTGTTCCCTGCGGGAAACGTCGTGGGAGGGCGCCGATCTGACCGGCGCGGTGTTCGAGGATTGCGACCTGACCCGGGCCGACTTCCGGGGATCCAAACTCCAGGACGTCGATCTGCGCGGATCCGCGCTAGACGGGGCGCAGGCCGGATGGGAGGAGTGGAAGGGGGCGATCGTCGATCCGCGTCAGGCGGTGCAAGTCGCCGGCTTGCTCGGGATCGCCGTCCGGGAAAAAGGAGAATGACTCCGGGCGTTTGGAGCGGTTTCTACCGGAGTCGAGGAGCGGCGGGCCGTGGAGCGGCATGTTGTCATTCCCTTGAAGCGGTTTTTCCTGTTGGAGGAATGCCCGGCGGCGTGGAAGGAGCTGGATTTGTACCTGATCCGCGACGGGAGCACGGTCTTCTACGTCGGCCAATCGCATCTGGCCTTCGACCGGGTGTGGACCCACATCCGCGGCGGTTACCGGGTCCGCTCGAGCATCGGCCGGTTTCTGCTCTGCAACTGGCCGCAGTCGCTGAATTACGAAATCGAATTCCTATCCTCGCGGTCCGCCGAGTTCGAATCCGTGAACCACGACCTGCTTCGCGCGGAGGCGCTGCTGATCGGGCGGCACAAGCCGTGCCTGAACGATTCGCTCAACGCCGAGCCGGCGGAATTGCCGGAACGGTACCGGCCGCCGAACGCCGAGATCCGCTGTTCGCGGAGCCTGACCAAGTTGAAATTCCAGGCCGCCCTCGCCGCCAAACGGGACGAGAAAGGCGGTTGGATGCGGGAATAGGGGAGGCCGAAAAGGCGGGAAATCGTTGTGGGTTCCGCCCGGGCTGCGCCGAGGTGGGACGGGCCGGGGCTGCGTCGATCTTTTCTACCGTGCGGGCGGACAGCGGTTTTCGAGGATTTTATGCAGTAGTCCGTTCGTCATTCCCGCGCGGTCTCAGCGGGAATCCAGGGCCTTACCGATTGGAAGCCCGCTTGGCACATGCGGGCAAGACGATCCGGAGTCGGCGTTAGACTGTTTGGAGAAATCGCCTCGCGATGACACTCAGTTTTTTCTTTTCCGCTTCCTGATAGGGAACGGAAGCAGAATCCTCTTTTGAAATGCGCCCGCCCGAACGGGCCGGGGCGCGGAAAGGACGAAGCATGAACACCCTGGAAGCGATCGCCCAGCGCCGCAGCATCCGCAATTTCAAGGACCTTCCCCTTGAGGAGGAAAAACTCCAGGCTATCCTGCGCTCGGGGATGCAAGCGCCGTCGGGCAAGAACCGCCAGCCCTGGCGCTTCATCGTCGTCCGCGGTGAAAAGCGGCTGGAGCTGGTGCGGTTGATGCACGCGGGGATTGCCGCCGCCAAGGCGCGCGGCGAAACCCCCGGCAGCAGCGAAGGATCGACGAAGGTGATGGGGCAGGCGCCGGTGACCGTGTTCGTGTTCAATCCGATGGGCATGCCGCCCTGGCTGGCGCATTCCGCCGGTCAGATGTTCGACGACGTGGTCGACATCCAATCCGCCGGAGCCGCGATCCAGAACATGCTGCTTGCGGCGCAGGAGCTGGGGATCGGTTCGCTGTGGATGTGCGACGTGTTCTACGCCTACGAGGAACTGAGCCGGTGGCTGGGCGAAAAGGGCGAGATGATCGCCGCGGTCGCCTTCGGATACGCCGCCGAAAATCCATCCGCCCGGCCGCGCAAGGCGGAGGCGGAGGTCGTCCGGGAGGTATAGCGGGCTGTTGGAAAAGGCATCCCGGGTGGTTGAGCAGTCCCGGTGTTTCATCGGATCGTGTCGAAACCGCCAGTAGTCCTCGCGGTCTCAATCCGCCCGCCTGGAACTCAGGATGAACCCGTCCGCCCGGCTTTCTTTTGGCGAAGCAGGGTCATCATAGAAATGCGTGTGTCGGCAGCCTTTGCCGTCTTCGGAGAGTCAACCGATGGCCGCTGAGCGCAAACGTTTTTCCTTTCTATGGGGCATGCCGCTGCTGGTCGCCCTGACCTTCGCCGTCCCCGGTCTGCAGAGTCTGTTCGCGGCGGCGGGCGTGTTTCCCGCATGGCGGAACGCCGCCGCCTGCCTGCTGATCATCCTCGGTGCGGCTCTCTGGCAGGGCAGGGCCAAATCCGTCGCCATTATTCCCTCAGCCTTCGGTTGGAAATCCTTCTGCGCGGCGGGCGCGCTGGCCGCACTCGGTTTGCTCGCGGCGAATCTGGTCGATCCGCCGACGGCGCGGATCAGCGGATTGGTCCGCACGCCGGGCGAAATCCTGGAAAGCGTCGTCCTCGGACCCCAGGCGGAGGAATGGATCTTCCGCGCCGTTCTCTGGTGGCTGTTGCCGCGGGCGTTCCCGAAAACCGCCTGGGGCGATTGGGGACTCCTTGCGGCGACGTCGGTTGCGTTTGGTGTGGAGCATCTGGGATATTGGGCGCTGAATCGCTGGCCGCTCCCGGCGGATGCGTATCTTCACGCCTTGGAAATGATCCCGGCGGGGACGGCCTTCGCCTTCTTACGGATGAAATCCCGCTCGCTTGCGGCCCCGGCGGTCGGGCACATGCTGGCCAACGGCCTGATCCTGCTGTTGCAGTGAGCGGCGACGGCGGAAGAGAGCTGCCATGGAGAAGAAAACTCCGTATCCGAAGCGATCCTCGAAACTGAGCTTCCACCCGCTCACCCCCGAGCGCTGGGAAGATTTTGTGAAGCTGTTCGGCAAGGACGGCGCCTACGGCGGCTGTTGGTGCATGTGGTGGCGCGAAAGCCGGGCCGAGTTCGCGAGGAAGCAGGGGGCGGGCAACCGCCGGGCGATGCACAGGATCGTCTTCTCGGGCGAGATTCCGGGGATTTTGGCCTACGCGGCGGGCGAGGTTGCGGGTTGGATCTCGGTCGCGCCGCGGGAGGATTTTCCGGCCCTCGAGCGGTCGCGAACCCTGAAGCGGATCGACTCCCAGCCGGTTTGGTCGATCGTGTGTTTTTTCGTCGCGCCGGAACACCGCGGGAAGGGGATCGCCGTTCCGCTGATCCGGGTGGCGGCGGCCTATGCCAAACGCCGGGAGGCGAAGATCGTGGAAGCGTATCCGACCGCGCCGAAGGGCGGGGAGCTCGCGCCGGTTTCGGCGTACATGGGCGTGCCGTCGATGTTCCGGCGGGCAGGCTTTGTCGAGTGCGCGCGTCCGACGGAGCGCAAGCGGGTGATGCGGCTTATCCTTCGTGGTTCATGATAATTATCCGCAAAGCAACTTTCCGAGCCTGCCCGGGAGAGCCCGCCACCTGACAGGTGGGAGGAACCTGTCAGGTGGCGCGGGCAGTCAGGGGATGGCGGCCCTGCGCCCAACACAGTATCATCGGTACAGTCGTCGAACCTCCATGGCGCGGGGATCGGTCGCATGGCTCCCGGAAAACGCATCACCATATTCACCACCGGAACGCGGGGCGACATCCAACCGTTCATTCCGCTCGCCTTCGGATTGCGGCGGGCGGGCTTTGCCGTCCGGCTGGCCGCCGGTTCGGAGTTCCAGCCGCTGATCGAAGGAGAGGGGATCGAGTTCGCGCCGGTCGAGCTGGACTACAACAAGCTCCTGCTATCGCCGGAGGTCCAGGCGCACATGGAAAAGGGCGGGGCGAATCTGCTGGCCGCCATGCTCCGCTTGTTCCCGCGCGCGTTCCAAATGGTCGAATCCGCGATGCGCGACGCCTGGTCCGCCGCGCCCGGGACAGATGCGGTGCTCTACACGGCCAACGGCCCGTGGGGGTTCCACATCGCCCAGGCGCTGAAAGTGCCTGCGGTCTGTGTTTGCTTTCAGCCCCTCGCCCCATCGGGAGAAGTGCCCAGCGCCGTCGCGCTCGCCAAGCCCAGCTTGCCGGTGATCAACCGCCTTTCGCACCTGGCGTTCATGCTGGTCACCTGGCTGCCGCTCCGCAGCCGGTTCAACCGCTGGCGCAAAGAATCTCTCAGCCTTGCACCAATCGGGTGGAAGCCGCCGTTCCCCCTGCCGGAACAGACCGTGATGGGCGCCTACAGCCCGACCCTTTCCCCTCAGCCGCAGGATTGGCCTCCGAACTGGAGGGTGGTCGGCCACTGGCTTTCGGAGACGCCGCCGGATTGGCGGCCGCCGGCCGATTTATCGGCCTTCCTCGAAGCCGGCCCGCCACCCATATACCTGGGTTTCGGCAGCATGATAACGAAGGATAGGGCGCGCGTTACGCAGGCCGTCCTTGGGGCGCTGGAACGGACCGGCGGGCGGTCGGTCGTGTCCCGCGGGTGGAATTTGTTGGAAGCGGGGAGTATTCCCGCGAACATATTCCTCGTGGATCAGGTCCCGCATGCCTGGCTGTTTCCGCGCTGTTCGATGGTCGTTCACCACGGCGGCGGGGGAACCACGGGCGCGGGCGCTCGCTCCGGCGTCCCTTCGATGGCGATCCCCTACGGCGCGGACCAGGCTTTTTGGGGATGGCGGCTGCGGGCGTTGGGCGTGGGTCCCGCACCCATCCTCTACCGGAAACTCACGGCGGAAAAACTGGCCGCAGCGATCCGCGAGACCGCGGATAATCCGGCCATGTGCGCGGCCGCCGCGGATGCGGGAGCGAAGATCGCGGCGGAGGACGGCGTGGGCGGGGCGGTCGAAATTGTACGCATGGCGATTGTGGAAGGTCCATAGCAGGGTGTTGAAAAAACCGGGGGGCATTTCATGTTCGATAAGTCGTCGGCGGTCAATTTCACCCAGGTCCTTGAGGGGATAATCGTCAAGACCCCGGCGCACGGGGAGAAGACGCTGTTCGCGGAATTTCACATGGAAATGGGAAGCCGGTTGCCGATGCGCGCGCATCCTCAGGAGCGAACCGGAAGGCTGATCAGAGACAGGATCGTCCTGGCCATCGAAAGCGAAAAGAAGGAGATGGCCCCGGGGGATTGCTGGAACGTGCCCGGAAATGTGGAACGCGGGGCGGAGATCGTCGAGGATTCCATGGCGATCGAGGTTTTTCCCCGGTCCGGGAGGATTACCTGCAATATTTCCATCCGGAGCCCGGCCGTGGGTTTGGTCGCTCCGGTAGTAGAATCGCCGCAGCGGATTGCCGGCGTTCATCATCCCGGAAGGTTGTGAGGAACGGCATGCGATTCCTTTCTCGTCTCCGGTCCCTCCCGGTCCCGATTTTTCTTCTCGGTTTGGCCTCATGCAATCCGTTGTCCACGCCGCCGCCGACCGCGACCCCCGCCCCGAGCGCCACGCCGACGAGTACGGCGGCTGCGACCGCGCCGCAGCTCCTCCCGCCCGGCGATTACGGGCGCACGGTGGATGTCGACGGCGTGAAGCGGTTCTATCTGCTGCACGTTCCGCCGGGTTCCGACGCCCTCGGTCCGGTTCCGGCCGTGTTCGTGTTCCATGGGTGGAGCGGCACTCCGAAGGAAGTGCAGGGATCGACCGATTTCAACTATGTCGCCGACCGCAACGGCTTTATCGCGGTATATCCGCAGGGGACCGGCACGGGCAAAGGCGACCTCTCCTGGAATGCGGGCGATTGTTGCGGCGCGGCCCTTGCCGCAGACACCGACGAACCCGCTTTCGTCCGGCGGATGCTCGCCGATCTGGAGACGCTCGTCCGCATCGATCCGAAGCGCACCTACGCGGCGGGTTTTTCCAACGGCGCGTTCCTCTCTTACCGCCTGGCCTGCGAGATGTCGGAAACATTCGCGGCCGTCGCACCGGTGGGGGGCGTGCTCGTCTTCGAGCCGTGCCTGCCGCAGCAGCCGGTCGCGGTGATCCACGTGCATGGCCTTTACGACAGAACCGTCCCTTATGAGGGCGGCGGCGTCGTCGTTTCCGGCGGTTTCCCCTCCGTGGAGGAGACGATCCACACCTGGGTGGGGTTGGACGGTTGCGATCCTTCCCCGCTGGTGGACGAGCCGTTCCGCAATGTCACCCATACCGCCTACGGCTCCTGCCGGGCCGGGACGGCCGTAGAGCGGTATGCGATCGACTTGTACGGCCACCGCTGGCCGACCGCGAATGTTTTCCCGGCATCGCAGACCATCTGGGATTTCTTCGCCGCCCATCCCAAACCGTGACGGCGGTTTACGATATGGAAGCGGTGCGGCTTTTTCCCCCTGTTTCCGTCCGGAAAAATGAAAAAAAGGACGCGTCTGCTCAGCCTATTCAATATTGAAAAGAAATCCTGCACTTTTCCATCCTCGCCCCTATCCCCAAACCCCTTCCCCCTCTCCTGACAAAAGTCAGGAGAGGGGGAAGGGGTTTGGGGGGGGTGGGAGTGAGGAAAGAGAAAGGACGGGATGAGGTGGGTGAGGATAGCATGGGGGCGGGAGGCTGATAATGGAAAAGAATATGCAACCGTCGATTCTCTTCGAATGGAGGGTGGCAACATGCTTAGGACAAGTCTGCGTTCGAAATCCCGCCTCCGGATCGATTCGCCAAAGCGCGTCGCCGTCGATTACGGCCTATGCTGTTCGTGCGGGGCTTGCGTCGCGGTCTGCCCGACGGAGGCGTTGTTCCTGAACGATATGCATTTGGAGGTGGGGGAGGTCTGCACCGGTTGCGGGCTTTGCACGAAGGTCTGCCCGGTGCACGCCCTTTCCATCGGGCAGGAAAACAGGCCGTGAAAGCGCGATACGATGCGATCGTCGTGGGGGCGGGGCCGGCCGGCTCCACCGCCGCCCGCCTGGCCGCCGAACGGGGACTGGACGTGTTGCTGATCGAGAAGCGCCGGGAGATCGGCTCGCCGGTGCGCTGCGCGGAGGCGGCCGGTTTGGATTCGCTGCAGCCCTACATTGAGCCGGACGAGCGCTGGATCAACGCCCGCGTCTCCCGCTTTGCGGTCCACGACGCCGCCGGGCACTCGTTTCGGGTTCCGCCGACCGGGCCGACCCTGGTGATCGAGCGCAAAATTTTCGACCGCGAGTTGGCGGCTCGGGCGGTGCAGGCCGGCGCAACGGTAATGGCCGGCGCGGCTGCGGTCGGGCTCTTGCGCGAGGACGGCCGGATCGCCGGGGTGAAGGTCCGACGCGGCAAGGACGTGCGGGACGTGGGCGCGGCCCTGGTCTTCGCCGCCGACGGGACCGAATCCCAGGTGGCGCGCTGGGCCGGATTGAACAGCAGGCCGGCGCCGGCGGACTACTACGTGGCGGCCGAGTACCTGTTGTGCACCGGCTCCCTGCGGTTTGACCCGTCCGAATGCCAATACCACGTCGGCGCCTCGATCGCCCCCGGCGGATACGCCTGGGTCTTCCCCAAGGGCGAACGGATGGCCAACGTCGGTTTGGTCCTCTCCGCCGACCGGGCCGCCTCTCGCAGCGCGATGTCGTATCTGGAGCAGTTCGTCGCCAAGCGCTTTGGGGAGGCGGGGATCCTGAGCGAGATCGCCGGGGGCATCCCGGTCACGGGCGCGCTGAAACATTTGGTGACCGACGGCCTGATGGTGATCGGCGACGCGGCGCACCAGGCCGACCCGCTGCACGGCGGCGGGATCAACTTGGGCATGATCGCCGCGGATTTGGCGGTTCAGGTCGGCGCACCGGCGACCGCCCGGGGCGACGTCTCGGCCAAAACCCTGCGCGCCTACGAAGCCGTGTGGCAGAAACGCTTCGGGCGGCAGCACGACTCCCTGTACAGGATTCGGAAAATTCTCGCCGCCGTACGCGAGGAATCATTGAACGACCTGATCGCAACGGCTTCCCAACTACCTTTGGCGGATATGACTCTCGGGCAAATCCTGCTGGCCGTGCTCAAGGATCAACCATCCCTGCTCTTGCAAGCGCGCGGATTGATCGCAGGCGGGTTGATCGGCAAATGACCCTGATTCAAGAAGGGCCCGGCGATTCCCGGTTGCGTTCGGGTTACGCTTGGGCTGAGTCCGGCGGGCTTTGCCCGGGCTTGGCTGGGTGCGGGCGGGGGAATGCGCGGCTGCGGTTTTCGCGGCTTTGAAAAGCGCGTCCGGCCGCCCCCGGAATTATGCCGGCGATGGTATCATTGAGGAAGCCTTTCTCCACAATTTGCTGAGACGGCATCCCGATCCTTTTTTTTTCAGGGAGGGCTCTCATGAAAAAGCCGGTGTTTCTCCTGGCGTTTGCCGTCCTCTTGGCCTGCAACCTTCAGCAAGTGACGGAAATCCCCCCGGCCGTAAAATCCGAAGCCCCGGAAAAAACCGTCCCGCCCGCGCCGACGGCCGGTCTCCGGTCGTGCACTGCGGTCCTTCCGGAGGCGGAGCCCGGCGCGCAGACCTACCAGACCGTCCTCGAGGAGTTTGAAATCACGGCGCCTTCGGGCAACACCCTTTACGGGCTGATCCGCCGGCCGGACCCCGCGAAGTATTCCGGCTTGTGTTTCGCCGCCGTGGTGCTCGTCCCCGGTGGAATCAACCCCGGACGCATGACCGCCCTCGACAGCGACGCAATTCTTCTCTCGGCCGCCGGCATGGTCGTGGTGACGTTCAACGCCGAGGGCCGGGCGGATGACCGGGCGCCGGACGACAAGCGCTCGCAGGGCTCGGAGGATACCAACGGTTTCCGAAACCAGGACGGGTTGTGCAAGATTGTGGAATACGCGGCCGCGCTGCCGTATGCCGTCCCCGACAACGTCGGGATCGCTTCGCAGTCCTTCGGAATCGCGACCGCGGCCGGCTGTGCGGGGCGCCATCCGGAAGCGCCTGTAAAATACCTGGTGGACGGCGAAGGACCGCCCATTAGCTTCGTCACCTGCAAGGAGACCTGGAGCCTGGATGCCGACCCGGACAATGACCAGGTCGAGCTGATCTTCGGCATCCTCGGACATTACAGCGCGCAACGCGATCCGTCGGAGGCCAACCGGGCCTTCTGGGCGGAACGCGAGGCCATCCGTTACATCGGCGCCTACCGCGGCCGCTATCTGCGGCTGCAGGCGACCTGGGACCATGCCCAGCCGCCCTCCAATCCTTCGGAGGTGGCGGCGTTCACCCTTCCGCCGGACTGGTGGCAGAACAAGCATACGACCGACATCGTCAACGCCGCCGTCGCGGGCGGTGTGCCGTGGGTCCGCGTCAACCTGCCCGACCAGGGCAACCCGGTTAACGGCACCTACACCATGGAGAAACCGCCCGTTTACCTCCCGGGCGCGCTGGCGGACGGCCCGTGGACGGCGCGCGCCGTCCTGGAGATGGCCCGTATGCCCTGATCCCGCGGCAGGGACTTCCGCGGGAGTCTGTTATCCTTGACGGCTGGAGAACGCACGAATGCCCCAAACCGGATTGACGATCAACGATCAGGATTATTTCGAGATGCCCGGCCTGAACGTGCTGGTGTACCACAACCTGTTTCCGGAAGGCCATCAAAGCGGAATCGAAATCATCCAGCACGGGGAGCGGGTGGCGACCAACGGCGAACTGCGCCTGAGCCCGTCCCCCGGCCAGTGGCAACCGGTTCCCGAAGTCGGCGGAGGATTCGAGCACGTGGGCGTCAGCCCCCAAACCGTCGAGCTGAAAAACCGCAAGGTGGACCGGGCGGGAAACGAAATCAGCGTCTCCTGTTGCTATCCGGACAAGGACCGGGAGCGCAAGGGGTTCAATCCGCTGGTTTATCCGGACCTGCGGCTCGAATACGCCGTTCGGGTCCGGGCGGAGGGGGAATCCTTCACCGTCGCGGTGGATCTGGCCGAGCCGTTGCCGGAGGATTGGGTCGGAAGGGTTGGGTACAGCCTGGAGCTATTTCCCGGGAATCTGTACGGCAAGACTTACTACATGGACGGACGGCCGGGCGCGTTTCCGCGCCAGGCCGGCGGGCCGACGTATCAAAACCCGGAGGGGGAAGCCGAAGCCGTTCCCTTCGCCGAAGGCCGGCTTCTGGTGGTGGCGCCGGAGAGCGACGAATTCCGGATGGCCATCGAATGCCTGGATGGCCGCCTGCAGCTGCTCGACGGCAGCCTGAAGCACAACAACGGCTGGTTTGTAGTCCATTCGCTCCTCGCGGCGGGCGCCGCCGCCGGCGCCGTGCGCTGGAAGATCAGCCCGCACGTGATCCCCGGCTGGAAATACACCCCGGTCATCCACCTATCCCAGGCGGGCTACCATCCGGTCCAGAGCAAGGCGGCGTACATCGAGCTGGACCGCGACGAAACCGAATTGGGGGAAGCCGAGTTGCGGATCATCGACCCGCAGGGTGGACGCCGGACCGTGATGAAAAAGCCCCCCGCGCTGTGGGGGCGGTATCTGCGCTACCAATACGCCACCTTCGATTTCACCGAGGTCCGGGAGCCCGGCGTGTACGAGTTGGCATACGGCGGGAGGGCGAGCAACCCGATTCTCGTTGACCGTGGGATCTTCAAGCGGCACGTTTGGCAGCCGACCCTGGAATATTTCCTGCCGATGCAGATGTGCCACATGCGCGTGAACCAAAAATACCGGGTGTGGCACGGCCTGTGCCATATGGATGACGCCCTGATGGCCCCGCCGGACATCGACCATTTTGACGGGTACGGGAACTCCGGCGAGAAAGCCGGGGCGGCCCCCTTCCGGCCGCTCGAGCGCATTTCCGGAATGGATTCCGGCGGGTGGCACGACGCCGGAGACGACGACATCCGCACCGATACCCAGATCAACACCGTCGTGGCGCTGGCGCTGACCTACGAGGAGTTCGGCGTCGATTACGACGAAACCCTGATCGATCCGCAGGAACGACTGGTGGAGATCCACCAGCCCGACGGCAAGCCCGACATCCTCCAGCAGATCGAACACGGCGTGGTGTGGATCCTCAACACCTACCGCCGGCTCGGCAGACTTGGTCTGGGTGTCATCGTCCCGACCCTGCGCCAGTACGTGCATCAGGGCGATCCCTCCACCCAGACCGATAACCGGACAGCGGATCCTAAGCTCGTCGATTCCCGCGCCGCTCGGCTGACGGGCCTGTGGTATACGAAGGTCGCCAACCGCTATTCGAAGCTGTTCGATCCGCAGGAACGGCTGTCGGATATCGAGGAAGTGGAGCCCGACCTCGACGACCGCCTGATGTTCCTCCAGCACAATCCCGTCCGGCAATTATCCGGCGCCGCCGGGCTGGCGCTGGCGGCGCGGGTGCTGAAGGGCTACGACGGCCCGCTGGCTGCGGAATGCCTGAAGGCGTCCGAGGAATTGTGGGCGGCGAACAAGCATTATCCCGACGAAGTCCCGGGAATGGCCTATGCCTACGGGCACAGAGGCAGCGTCGGCAGCCTGAAGATCCATGCCCTGGCGGAATTATTTCTGACGACGGGCAAGGACGAATACCGGGGGGAGCTCTGCGCGATGGGGGATGCGGTCCGCAAGCATTTCGGCAGTTCGGGTTGGGCCCTCGGCCGAGTGCTGCCGAAGCTTGAATGTCCGGAATTCCAGGAGCAGGTATTTGCGGCGGCAAGCGCCTACCGCGGGCAGTTGGAGGCGAGGATGGCGGAGAGCCCCTTCGGCAGCCCGCTGGCGCATACGGAGATCGTCGGAATGAAGCACTACTTCCTGCACAAGGGCTGGCCGGACCTGTTTTCGATCGAGCCCATGTTCCACGTGCTGACCTATCTGCTGGGATGCCGCCCCGGGAAGACGACCAACAGCCTGGTTTCCGGCGTGGGCCTGAACTCGCCCACCACCGCCTACGGATTCAACCGCGCCGATTGGAGCTACATCCCCGGCGGGACGTTCTGGAACGCCGTCAACCTGGTCCGCCCCGATCTGCCGGAGGATAAGCATTGGCCGTTCCTCTGGCAGGAGCGGGAATACATCACCGACGCCGCCTGCATGTTCATGTTCATGGTTCTCGCCGCGGACCGGATGCTGGAGGCTGCGGAGAACGGGTGACGATGCGAACGCGGGAGCGCGGTCCTGAGTATCGCCTCTCGAAAAAAGGTCGCATCGAATTCCCTTGCTTCGATTAAAAACTTCCTGTAAGCTTCTCAACATGTTTTCCAATCGATTCTCCCGTCCCCGCAGCACGGGAAGGGTGAGTTTGCGATCAAAGGAACGAATCGATGCCCGGCAATGTCAGGCAATGATATTTACCCTGCCGGAGGTCGGAATATGAGAAAAAACGGATTTTCAAAAATATGGTTTTTTGGCATCCTGATCATTGGAGGTTCCCTGGCATGCGACTCGGTCCTCGCCGGCGGATTGACCAAGGTCAACAATCCTCTATCTGGATCCGTTGCGGAACGGACCTTGACCAATTCGCCCGTTCTCCAGGACCCCGCGGAAAAATCTCCGGCTGCAGCCTATCTCGGCGATGCGTTTGTACAAAGCGGCTATTATCTTATCGCGGTGAGCGTCGCCGATCCTGCCGCCCCCGCATACTTCACCACCCCGGAACCGGGATACAAGCTAATAACCGTCGAGGTAATATTGGGAAATATTTCCGGGGAAATGCTGTCGTCGAATCCGCTGAACGCGTCCCTGGAGGATGCCGAAGGCATTGTCTATCCCGCGAGGCTCGTCGGAATTGAAGGTCAATTGCCCTCCGCGGATCTTCTTCCTGGCGAGCGGATCGGGGGGGCAGTCGGTTTCATAATTCCCGAAAACGCCCGCCCCGCCACGTTGGCATACGAAGTGATGTCAATGGTCGGTGTGTATCTTACTGCGAGTTTGGCGCCGGCCCCTTTGAATTGGGACCCCGTTACCGTCTCCATATTGCCGGCCATCCCAGAGTCAGGGAGAGGCGACGTCGTGGAGCAATATGGCTACTCGATGGCGGTGACGCAAGTTTTAGACCCCGCCACCCCGGCGAATTATTTGAAGATAAAAGACGGTTATCGAATGGCGGCGATTGAAGTGCTGCTGGCCAACGTTGATCAATCCGAGGAATTGAGGGTGAGTTCGGGACTCGCCACCCTCGTCGATTCGGCCGGTTTTGTTCATCTCGAGGAGGGCGACGGACGGGATGGGAGGATGGAGCCCGCAAAACTAAAAATCGGCGAAACGGTGAAAGGATGGATCTGCTTTATTCTGCCCGAGACGGCAACTCCCTTGTACGTCAAATACCAAACCGATCTTTTTGATGGGAACTATATCATCGCGGGAGTCGGCTGATGCGTCCCGTTCCTTATGATCCTTCACAGACCAGGAGGCTTCGAAAATGAATGAAATTCGTCATTTAAATCTCGCGACGGCGAGAATGGCTTGTGTTTCCATGTTTGAAGAAATGGAAAAAGCAAGAATCGCCAGCCAAGATCTGCGGGGTAGCATCCATCCTTTCCTATACGAAGGAGGATGGACCGGGCCCGCGCGAGACGAGTTCGCCGGGTTGTGGGAAGTGTTGGAGCCAAGGATCAACGCGATGGTCAGCGACTTTGCCAATCTGCAGAAACGCTTGGCTGCGGAGGCGCACAAGTGGGAGAGGATGACCGAAAAATTCGGGGATGATTCAATCTAATCCGCGCTGGACGGAAGAGGAGACCGAAAAATGTCCACACCCATTCATCTGGACCTGGAAGCTGCGCGAGCGGTGCTGGCGAACATGAACCGGGTATGGGAAACAATGGATGGCGCCTTAACGGCCTACCTTGCCGCCGCGGATACCCTTCGGGATGGAGTGGAATGGGTCAGCCCATCCTATTCCGAATATGACTATACGGTGACCGAGACGCGGAATTTTGCCAAGACTCAAGTCAATCGACTTGCGGAACTGAAGGAATTGTTGGCCAGGGAGATCGCCGAATGGGAAAAAGCCGGAAGTAAATTGGGTTGAATCGTGTATGCCGTGTTGCTGGGCAACGGATTTCTTGCGCCGGCTTCTACGTTGCGAAAAGACATCACCGGTAATTCGACGGCGGATTGGAGCTACATCCCCGGCGGGACATTCTGGAACGCCGTCAACCTCGTCCGCCCCGATCTGCCGGAGGATAAGCATTGGCCGTTCCTCTGGCAGGAGCGGGAATACATCCCCGACGCCGCCTGCATGTTCATGGTCCTGGCCGCGGATCGGATTTTGGAGGCGCCCAAGCCCGCGGCGGGGTAGAGGGCCGCGGACGCCCTGCGGGCACGGAGCGCCGGCGTCCGAAGAATCCGAAGCCGGCGAGTGCCGGGCCGTTCGTCGCCAAGGTGGATTCGCAATCATGACCAAGGGGATATTGCCGACCGTCCGGCGGGGTATTGCTCCTGCTGGCATTCCTGTTTGTGATCTATCTGTACACTTTCTTGCACGAAGGCGGACACGCGGTTGCGGCGCTGCTGTCCGGCAACGCCGTCACCGCCTTCGACCTCAACTTCTTCACCCTCGGCGCGCACGTGGGGATCGAGGGCTCCTTCACCCAATTCCAGGCGGTCGCTAACTCCGCGGCCGGCGTTTCCCTGCCCATCGTGGTTTGGGTCGTCTTCATCCTCCTTGCGCCCAGGCGTGGTAACCATCTCCTCGAGATTCTCAAGTCATTCTCCGCCGTCATGTTCCTCAGCCCCCTGTTGGCATGGATCGTCCTGCCGCTGCTGCATGCCGCCGGCGCCTCGATCCACGACGATTCGATCGAGTTCGTCGTCCGCTCGGGAATCCATCCCGCCGCAGTTTCCGCCGCCGCCGGCATCCTCTTCGCCGGCGGCTGGCTCGTGTTCTGGAAGAGGATCGAGGGGATCCGGCCGGAAATCGAACGCTTCCGCGGCATCGATCGGTTTGCGGCGTCCCCCGCGGAAACCAAGACGCTGATCGCGGCGGCCGCGGTTTTCTCGATCTCGCTTCTGTAGGCCTTCGCCGCCAACGGGTTCGCCGCCTCCTCCGCGGAGGAGGAGCCGTACCGGCCGCCGGCCGGGTACCAGCCGGTCGAGCGGATCGATTTGTCCGCCAAGGCGCTCGACGGGGAAGCGGTATATTCGTTCACCCTCGACGACGCGGCGGAGGTGGGAATTATCTTTCTGCTCGAGGACGTCCGCACGGAATCCCTGGACGTGCGTCTGCTCGGCCCCGATGGATTGGAATTCCCGATCTTTCACGCGGAGGGATATTCGGCCCGCCGGGACGTTCCGATGATCGAGACTTGGCTTGAACCGGGCGATTATCGCATCGTCCTCTCCCCCGCGCAGTCTCCGGGAATCCTGACCGTTTATCTGAAACGGCCCTAGGGGGTGAAGGGCGCAGCGGTTCCGGGGTCCGCCGGTGGGTGCGGAATCCCCGCCGCCCGGCTGCCGGCATGAGACCGCCGACCCGATCGGTCGCACCCTGCCCCCAACGTTCCTCCGGCTTTACCCGCCCGGACGGAGTCCTCGAACGAGTTGCCGGAATGCTGAAGAACGCGAGCCGGCGGAAGTTGTTTGGACCGGCGACGGTGGATGGCGGGGGAGCGATCGGGGTTGCGGCGGTCGTCAAACCGTGTCCCTCCGTATCCCTCCCAAATCCAAAAATATCCACGGAGGACACGAAGGCACACGGAGTAAAGCTGAATCAATCGTATCTGCTCAGCCTCAGTAATATTGAAATGAAATCCTGCTTTTT
>JAFGKK010000113.1 GCA_016928575.1 Anaerolineales bacterium | reverse complement strand
GATCCCCCCTTCAATCCTCCCCCGTTAGCTGCAGTTCGCAGACGGGGGATCCCCCCTTCAATCCTCCCCCGTTAGCTGCAGTTCGCTAACGGGGGGTGCTCCCTCCCATCCTCCCCCGTTAGCCGTGGTTCGCTAACGGGGGAGGATAGAGGAGGGGGATCAGCCGCCGGCTTTCTTTTCCTCGTGCATCCGCCGGTGCCATTCCTCCACCGGGGGCGGCACGGACATGTCGTTCCAGAGCGGGTGAAACCGCCCGTGCGCGTACGAGCGCATCGGATGCGGGCCGAACAGCATCCGCAGTGGAAGGAAGACGAACAGGCACAGGAAGAACGGCGCCAGGCAGAGAAGACCGGGCAGGAATAAGAATCCCCGCGTCGGGCGGATAATCCGGACGGCTTCGGCCTCTTCGGCGCTGACGGCGATCGGGGAGGAAAGCTGTGCTTGGTTTGCTCCGGCCGTGTAGGCGGCATACGCCACGCCGGCGATGCCGACCAGCAGAAGAACGACCCCCGCAATGCGGAAAACCCATGCGTATTTCATCGAATGCTCCTTGCCAAAGGCGGTCGGATAGCGGCGTCCGCGGATCGGGACCGCTTGCTCGAAACGCGGACATCCCAACTATGCTTGAGGATTGTGGAGGAACGATGGAGGAAAGAGGGAAGGAATGCGCAGGCGGCGGCTGGGGGAAAAGGCATCGGCCGATGCTAGGCATTCCATTGTTGTGGAAAACCCGTCACAATGCCTTCTCGGCAATCTTGTTTTTGGTCGTCGCCCCGGCGCACCCGAAGCCGGGGTCCGGTGCTTTTCGAAGGCAAGATGGACGCCGGCCAAGTTCAAACCGGCATGCAGTCCTCACCCCCAACCCCTTCACCCTCTCCTGGCTTATGCCAGGAGAGGGTGAAGGGGTTGGGGGTGAGGATGGAAAAAGCATGGCGTCTCTTTATGGCAATCCGCGCTGAGCCGTCACGAAAAAATTAAATGTCAGGTTACCTTGGCTCTTTCCGTTACTTGCCCAGCCCCGCCCGGGCGGCGATCGCCGCCGCCGCCGAACGCGTGCTCACCCCCAGCTTCTGCAGGATGTGGTCAACGTGCTTCTTGACCGTGTTGGGCGTGATGATCAAGGTTTCCGCGATCTGGCGGTTGGTCTGGCCCTTCGCCAGCAGGGCGAGCACTTCCCGTTCCCGCTCGGTCAGTTCCGCAAGCGCGCCGTCCGCGGAAGACGCCGGCGCGGCCCCCGGGGCTTCGGGTTGTGCCTCCGAGGATTGGATCGCCTCGGCCACGGTCTGCCGGAACGCCTTGCGGTCGAAGGCTTCTTTCTCGACGAAGGCGAACACTCCGAATTCGTCGTAGGCGCGGTCGATGTCGTCCGGCGCCCCCAGCGCGCTGACCACGATCGTCGGCAGATTGCGCGCCGCCGCCACCCGCAGCAGCGCGAATCCGTCGCGATTCTCCTCCGGATCGGCCGAGGAAACCAAGTGCAGGTCGACCACCGCCGCCCGAAACTTCTGCCGCTGCAGCAGGCCGCGCGCCTCGCCGTAGGATACGGCGAACTGCAGTTCATACCCCGGCCCGCCGAGGACGTCGGCGTACGCGTCCCGCCAGCCGGGATCGTCTTCGACGATCAGAATTCGCGCCGCGCCGCCCGGGGGGGGGAAGGATTGTTCCGCCGCGGACCCGAGAAGGGCAAGCAGGTCCTCTCTGTGGAACGCGGATTTGTCGAGGATGCCGGCGACGGAAGGATGCGCCCGCGCGAAATCCGCGACCTCGTCCTCCGGGGCTCCGGAGAGCAGGATCACCGGGGAGGGGAATATTTTTTCCGCGAGCGCAAATCCGCCGCGGTTATGCGGATCCGCCGGAGAGAGCGAGACGTCGAGCACGGCCGCCTGGCAGGCGGGAAGCGCGGAAGGGGCGGCGGCAAAGACCGCCGTCGTATATCCGGCGTCCGTAAGGATATCGGCGACGATTTGCCGCCAGTGCGGATCGTCGTCGATAACCAAAATGGGTTGGGAATTCGCCATGGAGGATCCTTTTCCAGCGCAGGTATTATAAAGGAAAGTCGCACCGGGCCACCGCGCTTGAGGGGACCGGCGACGGCCGCCCTCTACCGGATCCCGCCGCCTCGCTCAGGCAACGGACTTGGAATGGGCGCGCGTGACGCCGGCCGGCTTCCGGGAATCCTTGCCGAGGTCGGGGATGACGGCTTCAAGCGTTCGCCGTCGATGGATCGTCCCCGGGGAGATCGCCCGAGGGCAGGCCCCCGGGGAGATCGCCCGAGGGCAGGCGGATGCGGAAGGCGCATCCCTCTCCGCCGCTATCCGAGAGGTCGATCTCCCCGCCCAGCCGCGTGATCAGCGTCTTCACCCACCACAGGCCGAATCCGAGTTTGCGCGGCGAACGCTTGGAGGAAAACGCCAGGTCGAAGATTTTTTCCCGCCGGTCCGGCGGGATGCCGGGTCCGTTGTCGGAGATGCAGATCTCCACCTGGCGGGGGGCGCCGCCCAACGGATCCGGAATCACCCGCCCCTCGATCCGGATCTCCGGAATCCGGCCGGTATCGGCGTTCATTCCTTCCAGCGCGTCGGCCGCGTTTTCCAACAGGTTGAAGAACACCAGCCGTAGCTGCTCTTCGCCGGCTAGCACCCGGGGCAGGGAATCCAGCCCCGCGGCCGAGACCCGGATTTCCGGCGGGAGTTTCAATCGCTCGATCGCTGTCCGGCAGCTGATCTCCGCCGAGGTCGGCTGCAGTTTCACGGGCCGCAGGTAGGCCATGGCGTCGCGCGCGGCGGCCATCGCCATCCGGGCGTTCTCCTCGATCTCGGAGAGCGCCGCGGCGAGGTACGCGTCGTCGCGGACCGCCGGCCGTTTTTCCAGCACGCCCTGAACGCGGACCGGGATGATTCCCACCAGGTTGTTCACCCGGTGCAGGAGGTTGGCGGCCACGTCGCCGAGCGCGGCGAAAGTCTCCGCCAGAGTCTGGCGCTCGCGGGCTTGGGCCAGCGCCTCGAGGGTTTCGGCTTCCTGAATCGCGATGGCGGTGTGGTTGGCCAGCCAGGTCAGCAGGCGCTGATCCCATTCGGAAAACGTCCGGGGTTCGGAGGTGTAGAGGGTCAGCGCGCCGCGCGGCGTGCCGTCGCGCATCAGCAGCGGAACGATCAGGCCGGAGACCCAGCCCATCCGGCGCGCCAGGTCGCGCCGCAGGAAGCGCGGATCCGCCCCGACGTCCGGGCTGGTCAGCGGCCGACGCCGGTGCAAGGAGCTCCCGATCATGCTCCCCGCCAGCGGCAGGGTCTCGCCCGGCGAGTGCCCGGCGGTGGCCGCGCGCACCGCCAGGGTCTCCGGATCCGCGGCGGAGAGGACCCACACCACGCCGTGCGGGGCGTGGATCAGGTCGCAGGCCTGCTGGATGATGAACCCGAGCAGTCTGTCCAGCGGCCATTGGATCATGCGGAGCGTGACTTCTTCCAGGGCCTCGAGGAGTCTCGCCTCCTGCAGGGCGATCACCGCCTGGGTGGCGAGCGCGTCCATCAACCGCTGGTCGTCCTCCGTGAACGCGCCCGGCCGGGGGCTTTCGAGGTTGATCACGCCCTCGAGCGCGCCGCCCGCGCCCAGCAGGGGCGTGGCCAGTTCCGAAAGCATCCGCCCTTTGGAATGCAGCGGCCGGTAGATGGCGCTCCAGGGGGCCTCTCTCAGGTCGTCGATCCGCACGGCTTCGCGGCGCCTGGCGACCCAACCGACCACGCTGTGGGCGTCGTCCACCGGCAGGTCGGGCTCGGCCGGATCGGAAGGCAGGTCGTCGCGCCCCGAAAGCGCGGCCAGGCGGAGGTTTCCGGAGCGCTTGTCGATCAGCCGGAAGGAGCCGTGCGAGGCGCGGGTCAGCTCGACCGCGGTGCGGAGGATTTCGCGCAGGGTTTCCGCGAGGCTGCGGCGCGAAGAGATCAGCCGTTCGGCGCCGTGCAGCCGCTCGAGTTCGTCCACCTTGCGCTGCAGGGCGCGGTTGACCGCCTCGAACCGGCGGGTGTTGCGGACCGCCGCCGCTGATTGGCCGGCCAAAAGGTCGAGGCAAAGCAGTTCGCTCGGCGTGAAGCGGCGGCCGGACCGCAGGCCGGCGTACAACGCGCCGGCGGGCTGCTCGGCCGCCAGGAGCGGGAAACAAGCCGTTGCCCGGATCCCGGCCTGGATCCGGCCCGGATGATCCGGGGGCGCGGATTCCTCGTAGGAAAGGATCCGCCTCCGGTTGCGGATCGCCCGCGCGCCCAACCCGTCGGGGCGCGGAAAATCCTCCGGCGGCGCCCCTTCGCCTCCGCCCGCGCCCATCCGCGGCAAGGGGTCGAACCTGGAGCGTTCCGGATCGTAGGCCCAAACCGACGCGGCCCCTTTGCCGCTCAGCTCCGGGTCGATCAGCCGGACGGCGGCCTCGGCGATCAGCCGCATCGCCTCGGAAACCGATTCCGCCCCCGAAAGCCGGTTGATCTTCTCCGCGGATTCGCGCAGGATGCCCAGCGCCGCAAGCAGGTAGGGTTCCGGAGGCGTGCTTTTTTCTTTCATGGGAGGATCCGTGGCCGTCGCCGCCGCGGCCCGCTGCGCCGCGGATGTCCTCTCATTCTATCAGGGTGCCGAAAAAGGGGGCGCGCTATGCAGTGAGCGCCGCTCAGCCGCCTCCCGCGATGGTGTTTTGGTTGGGTTGGGAGGAAAAGGCGTCAGGCGGATGGGTACGGGTTGGGGATTTCCACTTCCAAAACGACCCCGCCGGCCGGGTGTTCTCCGATTTTCATCGCGCCGCCGAGCAGCGCCACCCGTTCGCTGATTCCCAGCAGGCCGAAGTGTTTGCGGGCCGAAAGGCCGGCCAAATCCGGAACCTCCGACAGCCCCTGTCCGTCGTCGCACAAGCGGATCCGCAGGCCGGCCGTCGGAGTCCGCTGAAGGCAGAGTCTCACGTGTTTGGCCTGGGCGTGCTTGCAGATGTTGTTCAGCCCTTCCTGGACGATCCGGAACGCCGACAGCTCGATCGGCTCCGGCAGGCGCCCCAGGTCCGGATCCAAATCCAAATCCAGGTCGATGCCGTGGCGTTCGGACCAATCCCGGGCGAGCGAGTGAATTGCGGCGGGAAGGCCGAAGTTGTCGATGGTCGGAGGGCGCAGATCGCTGCAGAGCTGCCGCAAGTCGCTGACGGTCTGGCGGATGCCTTCGCGGATGGAGATCAGCTCCTCGGCCGGCGCGCCCGCATCCTTCCGGTTCTGGATCTCCTCCAGCCGGTAATTCAAGCTCAGCAGATCCTGAATCATCCGGTCGTGCAGGTCGCGGGCTAGGGATTTTCGTTCTTCTTCGCGTTCGGTCATCAGCCGCGTATGGGCCGCCCGCAAGGCGAGAGTCAGCTGCTCCGAGGCTCCGATTTGCGCCCGCAGGCGCTCGATCAGCTGGCGGTTGATGGAGCCTTGGGCCTCCAGGCTTTCGCGCAGGGCGGCTTGGGAGCGGGAGAGCTCCTCGGCCTGTTTCTGCGCCGCATGGTACCCCTCGATCGCCCAGATGACCGGCGTGACCTGTTCGTGCTGGCGGGAGCCGACGATCAACTCGACGATCTCGCGCGGGGTGGATTCGCCGGTCGGACGGACGGCGGCCTGCCGCCCTTGATGGAGGATCAGGATCCGGTCGGTGACCGCGAACAGGTGCTTGAGGTTGTCGCTGCTGATGATGACGGCTACGCCCTTGCCGGAGAGTTCCCGGATCTTGTTCAAGAGGATCTCCTGGCGGTGGAAACTCAAGGTGGCCAGCGTATCGTCGAGGAGCAGGAGCCGGAACGGGCGGCAAAAGGCGCGGGTGATGGCCACGACCTGCTTTTGTTCGTCGGAGAGGTCGACCGTCCGCTCGCGCAGCAGGCTCTTCGGGATGTCGAAGGCGGCCAACAATTCCTCCGCTTCGCGGTTCATCTTGGAAAAATCCGCCAGCAGGCGGAGTCTCCCCGGCCAGCCGGCTTCCCGGCCGAGGAAGATGTTGCGGGCGACGTTGATATTTCCGGCCAGCATGGGCTGCTGGGAAACGGCTTCGATTCCCAGCGCGTGGGCTTGGTGCGCCCCCCGAAAGCGCATCCGACTTCCGGCGTAGAAGATCTCGCCCTGGGAAGGCGGAATGGCGCCGCTGAGGATGTGAAACAGGGTGGATTTTCCGGCGCCGCGCTGGCCCACCACGCCCAGCACTTCCCCCGCCTGGAGCGCGAAAGTTACGTCGGAAAGCGCGGTCAGTTCCCCGAATTGCTTGGCTACCTCGACCGCCCGCAGCAACGGATCCGCCACGCCGCCTCCCGTACCCCTTGTATCATAAAATCCCTGTCCGGAGGCGGCGGCGCCGCCCCGCAAACGCCGCCGCTCCGTTCAGCGGCCCCGCCGCTTCCGGTACTGGTCGAGCATCAGGGTGACCACGATCACCAGGCCGATCGCCGCCGACTGCCAATAGGCGGGAAAGCCCAGCAGCACCAGCCCGTTGCGCAGCACCTGCATGATGGCCGCGCCCATCAGCGCGCCGAGGATGGAGCCTTCGCCGCCCGACGTGCTGGCGCCCCCGATGAACACCGCGGCGATCACGTCGAGTTCGTAGCCGTTGGCCGCGGTGGGAGAGGCTACCCCCAGGCGGGCGGTCATCACCACCCCGGCGATTCCGGCCAGCAGGCCGGAGAGGATGAACACCAGCAGCTGGAGGCGCCCGACGTTGATTCCCGAAAGCGCGGTGGCTTGTTCGTTCCCGCCCAGGGCGTAGATCCGGTAACCCCAAACCGTGCGCGAAAGGAAAAACCCCATGACCGCGGCCAGGACGATCATGTAGATGGCCGGCAGGGGGATGTTCAATCCGAACACCGGCAGATCGTACTGCCCCAGCATCCGAAAAGAATCCGGAAAATCGGTGATCGGCTGTCCGTTGGTCAGCCCGTAGCACAGCCCACGGCCGATGCTCAAGGTGCCCAGGGTGGCGATGAAGGCGGGCAGCCTGCCCTTGGTGACGATCAATCCGTTGACCGCGCCCACCAGCGCCCCGGTCAGGATCCCGGCCAGCAGGCCGACCGCCATCGGCTGGTCCGCGCGGTACGCGAATCCGGCCGCCAATCCCGCCAGCGCCATGGTGGATCCGACCGAAAGGTCGATCCCGGCGATGATGATCACCAAAATTTCGCCGAAGGCCGCGATGGCGATCCAGGAAAAGGCGCGCAGGACGTTGAAGATGTTGGTGCTGGTCAGAAAGGTCTTGGTCGCCAGGGACAGAAACAGGCACATCAGGGCCAGGATGAGGAACACACCGATTTCCTGTATCTTGAGAAACCGGAACCATTCCGATTGAAAGACCGTCCGACGGGGTTGGGTTGACGTGGTCATGATGATGGATTTTCCTTTTTTAAGATTGGCTCGTCCGACCGCAGCTTAACAAAGCCATGATTTTTTCCTCCGTGGCTTCGCTCCGTTTCAAGATGCCGGTTGCGCGTCCCTCGCGCATGGCGAGGATTCTATCGCTCATCGTCAACACCTCGGGCAACTCCGATGAGATCATGATGATCCCGACCCCCTGCCGGGCCAGGCCGTCCATGATCGCGTAGATTTCGGCTTTGGCGCCGACGTCGATGCCGCGCGTCGGCTCGTCCATGATCAGCACCTTGGGAGCCGTCGCCAGCCATTTGGCGAGCACCACCTTCTGCTGGTTGCCGCCCGAAAGGTTCACCACCCGCTGGAGGGGGCCGGGAGTCCGGATCCTCAGTTTGCGGATGAACTCCCCGACCAAGGACCGCACCTCGCCGGTGCGGACCACCCCGCAGCGGGAGAGCGAATCCAACCGGGGCAGGGCGATGTTGTTTTGGACCGAATGGATCAGGACCAAACCCTGTTGCTGGCGGTTCTCGGGCACCAACGCCAATCCGGCTTTGACGGCGGCGCTGGGGGAGGAAACCTTCACCGTGCGGCCGTCGATCCGGATCTCGCCGGCGTCGATCGGATCGGCGCCGAAAATCGCGCGAGCCAGCTCGGTCCGTCCGGCCCCGATCAATCCGGCGACGCCCAGGATTTCGCCCCGCCGCAGTACGAAGCTGACGTCCTGCAGTGCGCCCTTCTGCGAAAGGTTCCGCACTTCCAGGACCGCCTTCCGTCCATTGCGCTCCCCGTTGCGGGTGCGATGAACGGTTTTCCGGTCCAGGTCCCGTCCGACCATCATCGAAACGACCTTGCCGATCGTCGCCTCGCGGACCGGCATTCCTCCGACCCGTTTCCCGTCGCGCAGGACGACGATCCGGTTGGCGATCCGGAACACTTCTTCCAGCCGGTGGGTGATGAAGATCACGGCCAGGTTCTGGGCCTTCAAGGATCGGATGATCCGGAACAGAATCGCCACTTCCTCCTCCCCCAGGGCGGAGGTGGGCTCGTCCATGATGATGATCTTCGCGTCTTCCGAGAGGGCTTTGGCGATCTCCACCATTTGCTGCTCGGCCACCGAGAGGTTGCGCACGACCTCGTCGGGGGAAAAGCGGGCGCCCACCCGCCGCAGTAGTTCGGCGGTTTTGGCCCGCATCGTTCTCCGGTCGGCGACGTTGAAGGCCCCCAGCGGCCCCTTCCGGCGCAGTTCGCGGCCGAGGAAAATGTTCGTCCACACGGCTTGGTTCCGGGTCAGGTTGAACTCCTGGTAGATGATGGAAATTCCGAGGTCCCGGGCGTGCTGGGGGTTTTCGGGGTTGACCCCGGCGCCGTCTATGAGGATCCGGCCTTCGTCGGGCCGGTAGGCCCCCGAAAGGATTTTCATCAAAGTGGATTTTCCGGCTCCGTTTTCCCCGAGCAAGGCCACCACTTCCCCGCGGTAAGCCTCAAAATCCACTTTGTCCAGCGCCAGGACCCCGGGGAAGGCTTTCGACAATCCGCGGGTTTCCAAAAGCGGAACCGGTCCGGCTTGCACGTTCAATGCGATTCTCCTCATAATAAAAAACGAGGGGCGGGCGGGAACGCCCCGCCCCTCGTTTTCCGAAACGTCATTTCCAATCGGGAAGCGGCTTGGTGAAATCGTTGTTGTTCCAGGCTTCGATCATCGCGTCCACGTTCTTGGCCGTGACGATGTCCATCCCGGAATTGGTGAAGGCGTCGAACGTTTTGCCGCTGACGATCTTGTCGTAAATCATCTGCACGGTGTCGTATCCCCAGCCCCAGTATTTCTGGCCCACCAGGCCGTACACCAAACCCTGCTTGACGAATTCCAATTCCACCGGCAGGGTGTCGAACGATACGGTCTTGAGGGTGCCGGCCTTGGAGGCGGCTTCCCATTGGGGCATCGAGCCTTGGTTGGCCAGCAGCGGCCACAATCCGACGAAGAACCACCCGTTCAGGTCCGGGTACTTCTGCATGGTCTCTTCGACCACCTGCACCCCGGTGCTGATGTCGTCGTTGCAGGCCACGGTGGTAACGATCTCCAGGTTGCTGCCCGCGACCCCTTCCTTGAATCCGGTGATCCGCGCCTCCAGATTGGCGGCTCCCGGCACTCCGGTGAGGATGGCGACCTTGCCTCCTTCGGGCAGCGCCGCCATCAGGAGTTCGGCGGCCGCCTTGCCGCCTTCCACGTTGTCCACGCCGAGGTAGGTGAAGCGGTTGCTGTCGGGCGAGTCCGAATCCCAGGTCATGACCGGGATTCCGGCTTCGACCGCCTTGTTGATCGGCGCCACGCAGCCGGTCGGCTCGTTGCAGGAGATGCCGATCGCGTCGACGCCCTTCGAGATGACGTCCTCCACCACGCGGGCCTGCTCGGCGATGTCGGAATTAACCGAGGCGGTGTAGACGATTTCCACTTTGTACGGGCCTTGTTCGGTCAGCTCCTTGGCTTTGGTCTCCGCGCCGATCCTGCCGGTTTCGAAGACCGGGTTGCCAAGCGCCTTCGGGATCCAGGCGATGGCGATGGTGTTGTCGGCCAGGGGATCCTTCCCGCTGGGCTCCGCGGTCGGCTCGGGCAGGCTGGTTGTCTTTTCGGGAGCCTGGGTGGCCGGCGCTTTGGTGGGCGTGCTGCCGGCGCAGGCGGTGAGGATCAGGGCCAAAAGCACCGCAAGGCTGAGCAGCAGAATGATTTTCTTTGTTCGCATGACCTCTTCTCCTTTCAAGGGTTAAACGCAAAGGGAGGATTTAACCTTCGAGGTTTCTCGTATGCCGATGCCTCCTTTCCCATTGTATTGCCAAACGTTCCCAGCAATAAAAAATGACTCCAAGGGTTTTCGCGGACGGGTAATCCGCCGCCATTGTCATTCTACGGACGGCCCGGACTTGTACAATCGGACTTCGCCCCCGTTTCGCGTGCGGTTTCCCCCGGCCGCGCCCGGGGGAAAACCCTTAACCGGCCCCGGGGGCGGGTCCGCGGCCGCGTCCGGGCGGCGGTCAAAGATAATCGCCGTTCCTCAATCCCGTTGCGTGTGACGGCGCGGGGAGGGAAGAGACTCCACTGTGGTGGCGAAAAGAAAACCATGGGAAAAGGTCCAGGGAAAAGCGACCCGGGAACGATCCTGCGTCTCGTTCATCCAAGGGCGATGGCTGCAATACCGCACCGTCGATCCTCCAATCCCCCCGGGGATCACGGCGCCGCCGGTGCGGTTTGTAATCCCCCGCGCCGCGCCGCGGAATGGAGGCGGGCGGACGTTGGAGGATTATGCAGAGAGAAGGGAGGATTGCCCGATACCGCCAGCGGTGATTCGGCATGCTTGGCAAGTTTCGCGGGCGTGGGATCGCGCTCCGCCGCTGCGTTTATGGCATAATCATTTCATGGACTCCCGCCGCATTCTGCTCGCCGACGATCACGCCATTGTCCGCGCCGGAATCCGCAACGCCCTCACCAATCTGCCGAACATCGAGATCGTCGGGGAGGCGGGGAACGGCAAGGAGCTGGCCGAGGCGCTGGCCGCCCTGCGGCCGGATCTGCTGGTGCTCGACGTCCATATGCCCGAGTTCGATCCGTTGCCGGCGATCCGGCGGATCAAAACGGAATACCCGGGGTTGAAGATCCTGGTGGTCAGCGCCTACAACGACGAAGCCTACGTCGTCGGTACGCTCAGCGCGGGAGTGGACGGATACCACATCAAGGACCAGCCGCTTTCGGATCTGCAGCTGGCCGTCCGGCGCGTGCTGTCCGGGGAGCGGTGGATTTCCAGCAGCCTGATCGGCCGCCTGGTGGATCACCGAAAAACCGCCCGGGCGGGCGCCGTCCAGCGGCTGACCTCGCGCCAGCGGGAGCTGCTGCGGATGCTTGCGCAGGGATGCGACAACCGCAAAATCGCCCAGGCGATGGAGATCAGCGTCAAGACGGTGGAAAACCACCTCACGGCCCTGTACCGGGCGCTGAAGGTGGAGAGCCGGTTGGAGGCGCTTAATTACGCCATCCGCCATCCCGAGATCCTGGGGGCCGTCGCCGGCGAGGTCGCCGTCGAAAATCGACCCCCGCAAGCCAGTCTGGCCGTCTTATTGGTCGACGACAATCCGCGGTACCGCAAGCAGCTTGGCCGGATCATTGGAAAAGAGCGCCCGGCTGCGGTGCTGTATGAAGCCGAGGACGCCTACGAGGCGCTCAACCTGGCGCAGAAGGTCCATCCCCATCTGGCTCTGGTGGACGTATTGTTGAAGGACGAAAACGGAATTCAATGCGCGCGCCGGCTGAAACAGACGTCCCCAAGCACGCGGATCGTGCTGATCAGCGCCTATCCGGACCGCGAGTTCCGCCGGGTGTGGTCGGAATCCGGCGCCGTCGCCTTCCTGGATAAGAAGGACCTCGACTCGGCGGCGGTGAAGCAGGTGCTGGAGGACGTGTTGGGGCTGCAGTAGTAGTAGAAAGGGATGACGTTCCGGCTGGAGTCGCGCGTCCATGGGAAGTGATCGTCATTCCCGCCGGAAGCGAGCGTCCATGCGGCGTGATCGTCATTCCCGCGCGTATGGAGCGGGAATCCAGGAGCCGTGGGAGTGCTTCCGTGAGTGTCTACCCTGGATCCCCGCTTAAACCACGCGGGGATGACGATCTTAATCCTGCAATCGTCTGTCATTCTCGAGCGTTCTTAGCGGGCATGACAATCGGAGTCTACACGCTGTCCCTTCCCGGCGCATAGACGCGGATCGCGGCTTCGCCGTTGACCGGGCATTTGTATTCGCAGTTCCCGCAGCCGATGCAGAGCGTGCGGTCCACCACCGGCGCGCCGCCGGCGAACTCCGAATAATCCACGCGGATCGCCTTTTCCGGCAGCGGGCACATCTCCTCGCACACCAGGCATTCCTCGTGGTCGGACCAGGCGATGCAGCGGTCCCGATCGACGTAAGCGGCGCCCATCACCCGGCTCTGCTTCTCCTTGAGCGGCAGATTCGGAATCGCCCCGACCGGGCAGACCTGCCCGCAGGCGTTGCAGGAATACAGGCAGTAGCCGGCGCGGGCGAGCAGCACCGGAGTCCAGAAGCCCTCCACGCCGGCTTCGGCGACGGAGGGATGCAGTGCGCCGGTCGGGCAGATTCGGACGCATTCCCCGCAGCGGATGCATTTGGCGAGCAGGTCGTTTTCCGCGGCCCCCGGCGGGCGGATCAAGTGCGGTAAATCCCGCCGCACGTATTGATCGGTCTTCAACAGGGCGACCCCGCCGATCGCGGCGCCGACCGCCGCGAAGAACTGCCGCCTTCCCGGATCGTAGGCGTTCCGCGGCGCGGGCCCGGTGTGCGCCGGGAAGGATTGCCCGGCGCGCGGGCAGAGCGCGACGCACTCAAGGCATACCGTGCACTCGGCCGGATCGCTGGCCCCGTCCCGCTCCGGATCGATCGTCCCGGTCGGGCAGATTTTGGCGCAGGCGCCGCAGTTCGTGCAGGCCGACGGATCCGTTTTGCGGCGGAAGATTGCGATTTTGGACACCAGCCCGAGCAGGGAGCCGAGCGGGCAAAGATAGCGGCACCAGAAACGTGGCGCGATCCAATTAAGCGCGATGATCCCGACCAGCAAACCCGCGGTCAGCAGTCCGCCGGCGGTGAACGCCGGATCGGCTGGCAGGAGCGCCGGGCGCAGAATCGTATCCAGCGACGAGACCGGCCCGCGCAGCGCGGGGATTGCGTATAGGGCGGTTTCCGCGGCGAGGACGACCCGGTCGAAGGCCGGATAGACCGCCCCGGTCAACGAGCGGATCATGATCGTCACCGGATCGAGGAACATCAACCACAGGCTTCCCAGCAGCGCGGAACAGAGGATCGCGATCAGGAGGAAATGCTTGACGGCGCGCAGGGAATCCGGAATCGACGGCTGTTGGTTTTTCCAGCGGCGGGGATGGAACAGATCGAGCGTGGTTCCCAGCGGGCAAAGCCATCCGCACCAAGCTCTGCCGGCCGCCGCCGTCAGGGCGAGGGTGATCAGGGCGAGTCCGGCGCCGGCGAAAAGGGTTTTCGACGAGAGCAGGGCGGCGGCCATCGCCAGCGGATCCAGCCGCAGGAACAGGCCGGCGGCCTCCGGCGGCACTCCCCCGCGGACGGTTCGAAGGAACAAGTAAAGGAAGAGGCCCAGCGCCAAAGCCTGGACCGCGCCGCGCACCGTCCGCCAATATCGAGGTTTCCAAAGCGGAAGCCGGCGCGGTTTATCCGCCAACGGGAATCTCCTCGATGTCCAGGTCCGCCAGGTCGCTGCGGCCGAGGCCGCGTTCCGCGCCGTATTTTACGCACGGCAGGCGCTCCGGATCCTCCCAGCCGAAGAGCGTCGCCGCATAGGCGTCGGCCGCGACCGGGTCGTGCGTGGCGACGACGGCATCCAGCTTTTCCACGTCGGCCGGATTCCCGCCGGTGGGGCCGTTGGCCCGCAGGATGCGCACCGCGTCGACGATCGTCAGCGTCGGCAGAAGGAACTGGTTCAGGTCGACCAGCTTCCGGTTAAGCGAAGCGTGCATCTCCGGCCGGTCGCGGACAAGGCCCAGGCTGTTCTTCATCCCGACCGTGAGCTGGGCCAGGCTGTGGTGTTTGAGGATCGGCACGTTGATCAGCGCGTCGGCGTTCAGCGCCCCGTCGTAGACGCGGGTCTGCTTCAGCGTTTCGCCGGCGGGAAGGCCGACGGAAACGAACTTCATCTCCGCCGGGTAATCGATTTCGGCGCCGGCGGCCTGCGCCGCCTCGGCGATTCCGCTCGAAGCCATAGCCTCCTCGGCCGAGCCGCTGAAGGGGTTGTCGTAGACGCGCACCGAGCCCGCGCCCGCTTCGCGGCACAGCTTGACCACCGCCGCCACGACCCACGGATTGGTGGTGGCGGCGTATTCATAGGAACGGCCGGCGGCGCAGACGTTGGGCTTGACGAGCACGTTTGCGCCCCGGCGGACGAAGCGCTCCATCCCGCCGACCGCCGCCACCGCCCGGCGCACCAGCGCCTCCGGATCGTCCCCTCCCCGGGCGACGGCCAGGTAGGTTTCTCCCGGTCCGGGCGTGGGAGGAGGCCGGCGGGTTATGGCGTAGGGCGCCGCGGATCCGCCGCAGGCGGCCAGCAGCGGCGCGCCGGCCGCCGCGCCTGCGGCGACCGCCGACATCCGAAGAAATTCCCGTCGCGTGACTTTCATCGATGCGCTCCTATTTCACAATCAAGTTAATTTTACTCCGCTTTTCAAGCGCGGAAGAAATTAATCCATTGCCCTAAGGCAGCCATCCGGAGTCGAGACTCCAAATTCCCGCGCGAATAGCCGGTGAAGACGGCGGATGGGGAGGAAAAAAACGAAGAGCGGGAACGAACCGCGAGGCATCGAGGATCGGCAAATCGATCGGAAAATCCCTTGCCGCAATTTGTCATTTTGGGAGGATATGCTATAGTCGCACGCGGATTATCCATCTGACGATCGCCCCGCTTCCCACTTTAAGTGGAAAAGGAGAAACCACCATAGCCGCGCTTGCCCAAAAACCGGGAGAAGGCGAACAACCATCCGGGCAACATTATTCTCACGATGCCAAGTGGCGCCTGCTGGCGGAGATTCCCTGGCTGGCATTTACGACGATCCTGGCGGTGATTATGTTGATCAGGCTCGTCCTGGCCTCGCACGGGACTTTCAAATTGGACCGGTTGTTTGCTGAAGTTATGCCGATCACGGTGATGATGGGCTTTCTGCTCATCCCCATGGTGATCCTTGTCGCCTCCGGCGACGCCGATCTTTCGTTCGGGTTTTTGGCCGGGCTGGTTGGGTTGGTCATAACCGCTCTCAGCCCGAAACTCGGGGTCGGCGCCGCCGTCTTCGTCGGCCTTGTGTCCGCCCTGGCGGTGGGGGCGGTCAACGGATTGCTGGTCGGATGGATCCGGTTGAAGGGAATCGTCGTGACGTTCGCGACGAGTTTCCTCCTGTACGGGTTGATCCTGGTGATCAGCGGAGGGAAAACGACGGTGGCGCCGGGCGGGTTGGGTCATTCCTTGGCCCGCTCTCCGCTCTTTGCGCTCCTGTGGCTGTTGCTGTTGATCGCCTTCGCCGTTCTTCTGAAATTCACGCCGTTGGGGCGAAGCCCCGAACGGGGCGGTCCGGCGCACGAGTCCCTCGGTGCGAGATTGCTCTACCGCGGGCTGCCCTTTGTGCTGTCCGGCGCGATGGCGTGGATTGCGGGCATCCTGATGGTGAGCTGGACCGGCTATGCGACCTTCGCCATGGGGATGAACTATGCGGAGGTGATTTTCTTGGCGACCCTCTTGGGCGGAACGGCTTACGGCGCCGGAACGGGGTTTCTGCTGAGCGGCGCGATTGGCCTGGCCGCGGTCGTGTTGTTCCAGCACGGAAGCCAGATGGCCGGCGTTCCCACGGCGGATCAGATCGTCGTGGAAGGCGTCGTTCTGCTGGTCATGCTGCCCGTCGCGCACATCTACCATACCGGTGTGGAACGCCTATTCCGCCGTCTACGAAATCGGTAGGCCGTCCTGGACGCCGTCACCCGACGCTGATCTCTTCAATGGCGAGATTCTCCAAGTCGCTGCGCCCCAACCCGTTCTCGGCGCCGATCCGCACGTAGCCCAGCCGGTTCGGGTCGGAATAGACGGCGTAATAGGCGTTGAAGATCCGGCTGGCGGCGTAGGCGTCGGCGGCGACGATATCGGCCGAGGCGATGACCGTGTTCAGCACCCGCACGTTGGCGCGGCTGCCGATCGGGCCGCCGGAGGTGAGAATCCGCACCGCGTCGATCACGGTCAGCTCCGGGCGGACGAAATCCGCCAGGTCCGCGATCCGCGCCTGCAGGTCGTTGTGGATCGCGCCCCGGTCCTGGACCACGCCCATCAAGTTTTTCATCCCCAGGGTCAGGCCGGCCCCGCTGTGGTGCTTGGCGATCGGCACGTTGATCACCACATCGGCGTCGATCACCTCGCCGTAGAAGGCCGCCGTGCGCAGGCTGCGTCCGGAGGGAAGCGCGGCCTTGCAGAATTTCCCCGCCTCGAGGGTTTCCAATTCTCCGCCGGCCGCCAGCACCTGTTCCGCGATCCCGCTGACGGTATAGTTTTGCGGGGTGTAGCCGTTGAACGGGAAATCGAACACCAGCACCCGGCCGGCGCCGGCCTCGAAGCACATCTTCACCAGCGCGCCGACCGTCCACGGATTGGTCGTGGCGGCGTCCAGATAGGAATGATTTGAGGTGCAGACGTTGGGTTTGATCAGCACGTTGGCGCCGGAGGGGACGAACTTTGCCATCCCGCCCAGCGCGCCGATTGCGGCGCGCACCAGCGCTTCCGGATCGTCCCCGCCGCGGGCGACGGCCAGGTAGGCCGCTTGCGGAGCGGCTGTGGGCGTACCGGTGGCGGATGGCGTCGGCTCGGGAGTGGCGGACGGCGCGGCCGCGTCGGTCGGTCCAACCGCCTTGCCGATCGAACTCAGATCCAGGATCGGCGGCAACGGTTTGAAGGGCGTGCTGGAAGGCGTGGGCGGAATCTCCACCGGCCGGATGCCGCAGGCGCTGAGCAGCTGCGCGAAAGCCGCGACGGCGGCGCTTTTGGAAATCAGGGCGAGGAAATCCCTGCGGGTTATTTTTTTCATCGGCAATCCTTGCTATGGTTCCATCGGAGGTTCGAACGATCCCATCCCCGGGATTTTTACGGAGGCTCTCGCATGGGGGATTCGGATCGCCCATCCGGATTACTGGGAAAACCCGCCGACTCTTTTGTTAATTCTCCACCCTCAAGACTTCATTTTCCATGGGAATACCTTCCTAGTACGAAGCGGATAATGGAGGAGGATATCCGCATTGGGAGCAGGCGTATTTCAATGCGATGTTATGCATTCTTGAGGAAAAACCTTTTTTGTATCTACCCAGCTGGTGATTGTCATGCCGGCGCCCGCCCTCGGCGTGTTCGTGGTCGGGGGTGAACTTAGCCGGGATCCAGAAAATCTTCGATAAACACTGGACCCCGGCTGCGATCACGCCGGGGTGACGTAACGCGGCCGTGGACCCCGGCTGCGATCACGCCGGGGTGACGTAACCCGGCCGTGGACCCCGGCTGCCTGAACGCCTTTTTTCTGTGGGAGGCGGGAGGGGTCATTCCACCAGCGTTCTCAGCCGCTCGGCCGCGGATTCGGCCGTGATATCCCGTTGCGGCTGGGCCAGCATCTCGTACCCGACCATAAATTTCCGCACGGCCGCGGAGCGCAGCAGCGGCGGATAGAAGTGCGCGTGGAAATGCCACTCCGGATGGGCTTCGCCGTCGGTCGGCCGCTGGTGGAAGCCCATGCTGTACGGAAACGGGGCGTCGAATACCCGGTCGTAGGCGCGGATCAGGCGCGGCAGTATCTCGGCCAGGTCGCCGCGCTCCTGGGCGGTCAGATCCGGCAGCGCCCCCCGGTGCGCCCGCGGCAGGACCATGGTCTCATAAGGCCATACCGCCCAAAACGGGACCAGCGCGAGGAACGAGTCGTTGCGCCACACGATCCGTTGCCCCTCGGCCTCCTCGAGCGCGAGGTAGTCGCACAGCAGGCAGGTTCCGCGTTCGCGCCGGTGGCGGGATTGGCGTTCGCTCTCCTTTGCCGGCTCGTTGGGGATCCGCTCCTCGGCCCAGATCTGGCCGTGCGGGTGCGGATTGCTGGCGCCCATCATCTCCCCGTTGTTTTCGAAGATCTGTACGTGCCGGATCCACGGCAAAGCCCCGAGCTCGGCGTATTGCTCCGTCCAAGCCTCCACCACCCGGCGGACGGAATCGGCAGGCATCGAGCCGAGGGTCAGGTCGTGCCGCGGCGAATAGCACAGAACCCGGCACACGCCGCGCTCGGCTTCCGCCGCCAGCAGACCCCCGCCGCCCGCGGGCTGTGGGTTCTTCGTCGGGAGCAGGGCCGCGAAATCATTATCGAACACGAACGTGCCGTCATACTCCGGGTTGCGCGCGCCGCCCGCCCGCGCGTTTCCGGGGCAGAGGTAGCAGGCGGGGTCATACGCGGGGCGGACGGAACCCGGGACGGATTCGATCCTGCCCTGCCAGGGGCGCCGGGTGCGATGGGGGGAGACCAACACGTATTCTCCCGTGAGAAGGTTCAGCCTGCGGTGGGGTTGTTCGAAAAGGAGGCTCATGGTCGTTGGCTCACCGGCAGATGAGAACCGGCAGACGGGTTTGGCGCAGGACGGCGTCGACCTGACTGCCGAGGACGGCCTCCACAACCGGAGAACGGCCGTATCCGCCGAGGATCAAGAGCTGGCTTTTCGAAGATTCCGCGGCGCGCAGGATCGCGTCGGAGACGGGACCGCCGCCGATCGACAGTTCCGCCTTCACCCCGCGGGTGTGCAGGTACTCGTCCGCTTCCTCGAGCACGTCCTCGGCGTCCACGCCGGACTCTTCCACCGAGAGGACCGTAAGCGGGATGTTCCAGCGCGCGGCCAGGTAGGCGGAGACAAACAGGGCTTCCTTGGCTTTGGTCCCGCCGTCGTACGCCAGGAGCGCCCGCGCAAGCTCCGTCGGGGCGCCGGGCACCGCCAGAATCGGCCGGGCGCATCTCCGGATCAGCCCGCGGAATCCCGAACTTAGGCGGAGGAACGGCTCCTCGGCGGGCGGGTGGGTGAGGGCCAGAAGGACGAGGTCCGCCAGCAGGGCTCGTTCGCAGACGGCAGGGGTGACTTCGCCGGCCTCCACCGTCAGGCCGCCTTCAATTCCGGCATGTTCGCAGCGGCGGGCAAACTCGGCGCGCAGGGCTTGCACCGGCTCCGCATCGGCGGAAACCCCGCCGCGCAGGATGTGCAATCCGTGGATCCGCGAATTCTCGCGCCGGGCGAAGAGCAGCGCCTGATCCAGCGCCTCCCAACCGGGCTCTTCGCCGCTGATCGGCACGAGGATCTGTTCGAACAGGCGCGTCGAATCCCGGTCCGCTTTCGCTTCGCGCCACGCGCCGGTGGGCGGGCCGCTTTCCAGCGCTTCCGGCAGGACGGCCCCGACCAGATTCTTGCCGATCCGCGACGCCACCCGCCCGGCCCGCGTTCCGTACTTCTCCGCCAGGTCCTCGGCGGCGGATTCGGGCGAGATGAAATTGCCCCATCCCTGCTGGAGTTCGGTGCGGTGCTTCGAAACCCACAGGTACAAATCCGCTTCCGTCCGTCCGGGGAATTCCCGTAAAATGTTCCGCTCCCGGATCGCTTCGACCATCGGCAGATAGATATGGCCGTACCAATGGGCGGCGGCTTCCGGGATCGAGACGTCCCGCTTCTGCTCGAGGCCCATGAAATAGCGGTGGACGCGGACATGTTCCAGCAGGTCGTCGTAGCCGCCCAATTCGGTCAACTCCAAATCGGCGCCGGGCCGCTTCTTCCGAAGCCGGGTTTCTTCCAGGAAGGCGGCAAACTCCTCCTTGCGGATCAGATCGTTCGGATTGGCGTCGGGAGAGAGCGGGATCGGCGTGGAGATTTCGTTGACGTACGCTTCGATCGTCGACGCCCCCAGTTGCCGGGCGACCGAAACCCGGTGGTGCCCGTCTTGGACGAAATAAGCGTCGCCGAGCTTGATCACTTCGATCGGCGGCAATCCGCCGCCCGCCGGGTCGGTGACTAGGGCCATGACCCGGGCCCAGCGTTCCTCGTCGTTTGGGTTTTTCGGAAGGAAGGTGCGGGAAAAATCGGTATAGCGTCCGACGCTGCCCACGATGGCATCGAGCGGGATGTTGCGCACGCCGCGGCTTACGCCGGAGCCGATCGCATGCAGTTTGTCGCGGACCTCCTCGAAGGAAAGCAAATCAGCCGATTTCCCCGTAAATCGGCTGAGGACCTCCTGCAAGGCGGCTTGCTGGCGCGCGCGCCGGAAATCCTCGCGGGCTAGCGAGAACCCGTAATCGATTGCCTGGGTATCCGGTGGCATGGTTGAATTCCCGTGTTGGAAATTATCCCATAGCGCTTCGGTTTTTTCCATCAGCCGGACACCCACTATTTATATTGGTTTTTTCCACAAAGTCCGTACAAATTGGAGTACAAGGCGTGTGAGTATGTCCTTTTCGGTCCTTCGCGGCCGGGCATTATCCTGTCTTCCAGGGTTGAATTTCTATCCCGCAAAGAACACAGCGGACCCAAAGGGTTAAGACGTGTAGAAATAATTATGATCTCTGTGTCCTTTGGGGTTGAAAAATAACCCGGCTCCGAAGGTTGAGTTGTCGTGCCACCAAGAACACAAAGGGCGCAAAGGGGTAGGATGTTTGGGGGAAAATATGTGATCTCTGTGTCCTTTGTGGCTGAAAAAACCCGGCTACGAAGGTTGAGTTGTCATGCCACCAAGAACACAAAGGGCGAAAAGGGGTAGGATGTTTGGGGGAAAATATGTGATCTCTGTGTCCTTTGTGGCTGAAAAAACCCGGCTCCGAAGGTTGAGTTGTCATGCCACAAAGAACACAAAGGGCACAAAGGGGTAGGACAAACCCGGCTCTGAAGGTTGAGTTGTCATGCCACAAAGAACACAAAGGGCATAAAGGGGTAGGACATGTAGAAATAATGTATCTGCTCAGCATGATGCAAGGATTGAAATAATATTCGAAAAACCATCCAATTATTCCCCCTCATCCCATCCTTCTCCCAG
>JAFGKK010000112.1 GCA_016928575.1 Anaerolineales bacterium | reverse complement strand
GGGGTAAGGGGGTGAGGGGGTGAGGGGGGTGAGGGGGGAGCCCGCCTTTGCTTGACCCTCGCGCTGGGCGGCTGGTATAATCCGGCCGCATTGCAACCGACGGTTTTTGAGGAAAAATCATGCCTAAACGAACGTATCAGCCTAAAGTCCGCCGCCGCGCCCGCGTGCACGGGTTCCGCGCGCGCATGGCCACCCACGGCGGACGGAAGGTTCTGGCCGCGCGGCGCGCCAAAGGGCGAGCCCGCCTGGCCGTCCAACAGCGCCACGTTAAAAAATCCGATTGGAACGGCAAGTAATCCCTCCCGGCGGTCGAACAGCGCCGGGACCGCAAGCATGCAGAGACGGTTCCGCCTCAATCGTTCCGGCGATATCCAGCGGGTGCGGCGCACAGGCAAGTCGTATGCCCACCCGCTGGTCGTTCTGGTCGCCGCCCGGGGGGAAAACGCCGACCGGCGGATCGGCGTCACAGCCGGCGTCCGGGTGGGAGGCGCGGTCGAGCGCAACCGGGCCCGCCGCCGCATCCGCGAGGCGGCCCGCGCGCTTTCCGGCTCCCTCGCCGCGGGGTGGGACCTGCTTCTGGTGGCCCGCCGCGGCGCCCTCACGGCTCCCTATGCGGACCTCTTGGGGGCAGTGCGCGCGCTGTTTCAACGGGCGGGAGTGACGGAAACCGATGACGGACGCGAACCCCGCGCCGGATAGCGATCCTCCGCTGCGGTCGCTTCCATTAAAATGGAACACCCTGCCGCGTTGGCCGCTGCTGGCGGCCATCCGGCTATACCAGCTGACGCTTTCGCGGTTGATCGCCCCGGATACCTGCCGTTTCTACCCGTCCTGCTCGCATTACGCCTACCAGGCGGTGTTCAAGTACGGCGTTTGGAGGGGCGGCTGGATGGGCTGCAAGCGCCTGTTGCGCTGTACGCCGTTCTCCGAAGGCGGATACGATCCGGTGCCGTAAACGCACCGGAAACGTAGATTGTGATTGGGGCCGACCCGAATTCGAAGCGTTGCGCGGCCGAAGCCGCATGGAGTTGAATAGAAGATGCTTGGCGATCATTCCTTTATTAAGATAATCCGCAAGGGGATCCGCCCGCGGCTCGCGGCGGCGGCGCTTCCGCTGCTGCTGGCCGCCTGCGCCGGCGGCGCGCCCAACCAATCCTGGGCCGGATTGGCCGTCAGGGGCGACCTGGCCTACCTGGCGCACAACTATCACATCTCCGCCGTCAATCTCTCCTCGGGCGAGATGGTCTGGAAGTATCCGGAGGAGGTGGACGCAAAAACGCTCTTCTACGGCGATCCGCTGATCGATTCCCAGGGCTACCTGGTGGCCGGAGCCTACAACGGCGCGGTGGTCAAGTTGAATGCGGAAACCGGAACGCCGGTGTGGAAAGCCGAAGGCGACGGCGAAAAGATCATCGCCCCGATCGCCGAGGGGCCCGACGGCGAGTATTACGTCTCGAGCGAGAGCGGGGACCTGCGGGTGCTCGGCGGTTCCGACGGGGCGCTGATCAAACGCATCCCGCTGGACAAGATGACCTCCTGGGGGCCGATGGCCGTCAACGGCGAGCGAATCTACATCGCCACGATCGAGCACAAAGTGATGGCGGTGAATTTCGAGAGCGGGGCGGCGGAGTGGACGGTCGACCTGGGGGCGGCGATCGCCGGCGGGGTGAACCTGGTCGATGGAAAACTGGTCGTCGGCACCTTCACCGACAGGATCTACGCTTTGGATCCGCAAACCGGCGCGACTCTGTGGGAGGCCGCGGCCGAGGGCTGGGTCTGGCAGGCGCCGATTTCGGACGGCGAAACCGTCTTCGCGGCGGACCTGGGCGGAGCCCTGCGCGCGCTCGCACTCGCCGACGGAAGCCCGCTGTGGAGCGTCCAGGTTGGGGCGCCCGTCCAAGCCGGACCGGCGGCCCAAGAGGGGCAGGTGTTCGCCGGGACCTCGAAGGGGACCGTCCGCGCCTATTCGATCGAGGCGGGGGCGCCGGTTTGGGAGCAGACCGTCGAAGGCGCGGTCCACGGCAGCCTGCGTCTCTCGGGCGGCAAACTGCTCGTGGTGGTGAGCGGGGCGAAATACCAGCTGGCCGCGCTCAACCCCGAGAGCGGCGTCATCGTCTGGACTTACGCGGAACCGACTTAATGCCGACGCCCTCCGGGGCGCGGCCGATGGGATGGCCTTATGTGGGATACGTTCATTCTTAATCCGCTGATCAACGCCCTGCTGTTCCTCTATCAGCTGTTCGGCGGCAGTTTCGGCCTGGCGATCATCGTCTTCACCATCGTCATCCGCCTGGCCACCTACCCGCTGACCGCCTCTTCGCAGAAGAGCATGAAGAAGATGCAGGAACTGCAAGGCTCGAAGGAATGGCAGGACCTGCAGAAGAAGTACGCCAAAGACAAGGAAAAGCTGCAGAAGGAGCAGATGAAGCTGCTGCAGTCGGCGGGCGCCAATCCGGTGGGCGGCTGCCTGCCCATCCTGATCCAACTGCCGGTCCTCATCGGGCTGTACCAATCGATCCAGAACGTGATTCCGTCCACCCCGCTGCAGCTGTTCAGCCTTTCCCAGCGGATGTACGATTTCTTTCCCGTGGCGTTGATCCCGCTGAAGAAGACTTTCCTGTGGCTGAACTTGGCCCAGCCCGAGCACCTGGTCCTCCCCGGGATTCCCTTCCCGATCCCGGTGCTGGCGGGCTTGGTGCTCGTCACCAGCTGGGTTTCCCAGCGGATTGTCCCGGTGATGAACACCGAGGCCCAAGGCGGGCAGACGAGCCTGCTGATGAACGTCTTCATGGTGATCTTCATCACGCAGATCTCGCTCACGCTCGCCTCCGGGCTTTCGCTGTACTTCATCGTGAGCAACCTGATCACGATCATCCAATACATGCTGATGGGCAAGGTCGCCTGGAAGCAGGTGTTCAGCTTCCGATCGAGCGCCCCGTCCCCCAAGAGCGCGAAGTAGGAACCCGCGCCGCCGGCCCGCAAGTGCGCGGACAATCGCGGAGGCGTTCCCCCGGGGCCGGGCGGGAACCATCCGGAAACAGCCTGGAGAGGCGGTCCCATGGCGACGGAATACAGAGCCAGCGTGGAAACGACGGCCCCCACGGTGGGGGAGGCGGTGGAACGCGGTCTGGCCCGGCTTGGTTTGCGGAGGGACCAGGTGGAGATCGTGGTCCTCGAGGAAGGGCGGCCGGGGCACATGCCCGGGATGGGCGTCCCCTCGCGCGTGCGCCTGACGGCGCTGGATCCCTCCGCGGCGGAGGATCCGGATCTGGAGGCGGCCCGGACCGTGGTCCAAGAGCTATTGGCGCGGATGCGGGTGGCCGCCAGCACGACCGCCGAGTGGACCGTCCCCCAGGACGAGCATGAAGCCCGGCACGCGCTGATCGAGATCCACGGTCAGGACCTGGGGATCATGGTCAGCCGGCGGGGCGAGGCGCTGGGGGCGATGCAATACCTGGCGCGGATGATGGTGGCGCGCAAGCTCGGCCGCCCCCTGCCGGTGATCGTCGACGTGGAGGGATTCCGGCGGCGGCGTGAGCAGCAGCTGCGGCGCATGGCGCGCCGGGCCGCCGAGCAGGCGGTGGAGCGCGGCCGGACGGTGGTGCTCGAGCCGATGCCCGCCAACGAGCGGCGGATCATTCACATCGAATTGCGCGGCCACGCGGATGTCACCACCGAAAGCGTCGGGGTCGGCCGCCAGCGCAAAGTGACGATCGTCCCCGGGACCGGCCGGGGGCCGGACGAGGGGCAATCCGGTTGACGGGTGCTTGCCGCCCATGGTAAACTGGCAATTCCGGCAAGCCGCCTGATCGGCAGAAGGCGGCAGCCGTTTTGAAATCGGAGGAAAAACCCATCAGCGCATCGGAATTTCGCGTCAACGAGCAGATCCGGACCCGCGAAGTCCGCCTCATCGGGGCGGACGGAGCCAACGTGGGCGTGGTCAGCCTGCAGGAAGCCCTGCGCCTGGCGCGCGAGGCAAGCCTGGATTTGGTGGAAGTCTCGCCGGGGGCCGATCCGCCGGTCTGCCGGGTGCTGAACCTGGGGAAGTTCCTCTACGAAAAGGAAAAGAAGGAACGGCAGGCCCGCAAGGCGCAGACCAAGATCGAAGTCAAGGAGATCCGCCTGCGCCCCAAGACCACCGACCACCACCGTTCGTTTAAAATCCGCGATGCGCGCAAGTGGTTGCAGGACGGGATGAAGGTCAAGGTGCGGATCCGCTTCCGCGGCCGGGAAATCACCTACCCGGAGATCGCGCGCGAGGACCTGGCCCAGATCGCCAAGGAGCTGGAGGACGTGGGGGTGGTGGAGCAGCAGCCGGATATGGAAGGGCGCACGATGCTGATGGTGCTGGGGCCGTCGAAAAAGAAATAGGCCCCCGGGTCCGACCCGAAACCAAGACACGGCGCCGGGCATGTCCTTAGCGGCAGCGAGGGATCTCCCGGCGCAATCGCGTCAAACGCAATTCATGGAGCAAGCGACATGCCTCGAAAACAGAAGAAGGGCAAATACAAACTCAAGACCCACAAAGCCACCGCCAAGCGCTTCCGCGTCACCGGCGGCGGGAAGATCATGCGCACCAAGGGCGGAAAGAGCCATCTGCGGCGGAACAAATCCCAGCGCAGCGCGGCCCTCTTCACCGAGATGGTCGAAGTGCAGGGGAAAGGCACGGCCAAGCGCGTGAAGCGGCTGGCGCCCTACCTCAAGCAATATAAAGCCAATCCTCCCCGCTAGGGGCAGGCCGCCGGACGGTCCGGACGGCCGTCCTAAGTTGCCGTCGTTGCGTGCGTGCAACGGGGCGCCCGATCTGCCGCCGGAACGCGGCAGGGAGTCGGCGCCCGGCGCGCAGGGATCGGCAGGAGAGCGAACGCATGACCAGAGTCAAGGGAGGCTACCGGCCTCACCTCCGCCACAAGAAGATCATCCGCATGGGCAAGGGCAAGTTCGGCTCGCGCCACCGACTGTTCCGGCGCGCCAACGAAGCCATGCTCAAGAGCCTGTGGTACGCCTTCCGCGATCGGCGCAATCGCAAGCGCGATCTGCGCAAGCTGTGGATCGTCCGGATCAACGCCGCCGCGCGCTTGAACGGCACCACCTACAGCCGGCTGATCGCGAAGCTGCACGCCGGCAACATCCTGCTCAACCGCAAATTGCTCGCCGATCTCGCGGTGCGCGACCCGAAGGCCTTCACCCAGGTGGTTGAGGCCGCGGGCAAGTGAATTCCCCAAGGAGAATCAGGCGGCCCGGTGAAAACCGGGCCTTTTTTATTCGAAGCCCGCGGTGCAGGCTCGGGGATTACAAATTGATCGTCATGCCCGAGTGTAATAAACCTATTCGCATTGTCCGTCATGCCCGAGGGCAATGAGCCTGCCTCAAATTGTTCGTCATGCCCGAGTGCTTTAATCGGGCATCCAGGAACATGGGGAGTGTAAT
>JAFGKK010000111.1 GCA_016928575.1 Anaerolineales bacterium | reverse complement strand
GCTATGTAAAACACTAAATCTGCGAAAAGGACTCGCTGGTTTTACGGCAATTCCCGAAATTTGCTTTACTCGTGCAACAGGCTCATTGACGGGATTTTTATCAACCGATCGCAACTGCTCGGCCTTTGCTGTCCTAACCATCACACCTCGCCTTCACCTCGAAGAATCACCGAGGTCAGGCACCCCTTCCCGGAATATACCGCAGCGAGGGAGTTGGGGGAGAGGGGGTTAGGACAGTGCATCGTACGAAGCCCGCGTAATTTCAAATAACATTACAGTTGCTGCTGAGAAATCCTGATAATCCTGTCCGATTTTTCCCCGTCGCCGGTTTGCCAATATCGCGCTTGGCGTATAATGTAATAATTGGACAATATTTGTACTATTTGATTTTGGAACGAAGGAGGATGACATGGAATACACCCACCTCGGCCGGACCGGCCTTAAGGTCAGCCGCCTGTGTTTGGGGACGATGAACTTCGGCCCGCACACGACCGAAGCCGACGCGTTCCGAATCATGGACCGGGCGCTCGAACTCGGGATCAACTTCTTCGACACCGCCAACGTCTACGGCTGGAAACTCGGCGAGGGCGTCACCGAACAGATCCTCGGCCGCTGGTTCGCCCAGGGCGGCGGACGGCGCGAAAAAGTGGTCCTGGCCACCAAGGTCTACGGCCACATGGGGGATTGGCCCAATCAGGAAAAGCTCTCGGCGCTGAACATCCGCCAGGCGGCCGAGGGTTCGCTGCGCCGGTTGCAGACCGATCACATCGACCTGTATCAGATGCACCATGTGGACCGCGAAACGCCGTGGGAGGAAATCTGGCAGGCGATGGGGGTGCTGATCGGCCAGGGCAAGGCGATCTACATCGGCTCGAGCAACTTCGCCGCGTGGGACATCGCCCGGGCGATGGCCGCCGCCGAATCGCGCCGCTTCCTCGGGCTGGTCTCGGAGCAGAGCAAGTATCACCTCATCACGCGCACGATCGAACTGGAAGTGGTCCCGGCCTGCCGCGCGTTCGGCCTGGGGATCATCCCCTGGAGTCCGCTGGCGGGCGGAATCCTCGGCGGCGCACTGCAGAAGGCGAAGGAAGGCCGGCGCGCCGACGAGCGCCAGCAGGCCGAGATCGAGCAGCATCGGCCGCAGCTGGAGGCTTGGGAAAAATTCTGCGAGGAGCTGGGCGAGAAGCCGGCCGACGCGGCGCTAGCCTGGCTGCTGCACAATCCGGCGGTGACCGCGCCGATCATCGGCCCGCGGACGATGGAACAACTGGAAGGATCCCTGCGCGCATTGGAGATCAAACTTGGCGATTCCGCGCTGGCCAGGATCGATGCGATCTGGCCCGGCCCCGGCGGCGAAGCGCCGAAAGCCTATGCGTGGTAGAGTGCGGGATGTTCGTCCATACCGCCTCCCCCGCTTTCTTCCTCGGCTGCAGACGAGAAAGCGGGATCCCTCCACGGAGGCAAGCGGATTTGCGCACAGGCAATCCTCCGTGCCGATCCGTGTTCTCCGTGGATGGACCTGCGTTTGTTGTCGATACCCGCGGCTTCCCCGAAAACCAACACCAAGGAGGATCGATGACCGAATCCGCAACCCCCATCCCCCTGCAAATCGGCGCGCTCACCCCCCAGCAAATCGCCCTGCTGTTGACCCATCTGCCGGTCGACGTGACGTTCGTCGACCCCGACGACGTCGTGCGCTTCTATTCCGGCCAGAAGGACAGGATTTTCAAACGCGCCCCCGGCGTCGTCGGGCGCAGCGTGCTGAATTGCCATCCGGCGGAGAGCGTGGACCGCGTTAAGCGGATTCTCGACGATTTCCGCGCCGGAAAGCGCGACAGCGCCGAGTTCTGGATTCAAATGAAGGGCGGCGGCCCGGAGCCGCGCTTCATCCACATCCGCTACTTCGCCGTCCGGGATCCGCAAGGGGCGTTCCAGGGGACGATCGAGGTCACCCAGGATGTGACCGCGATCCGCAAACTCACCGGGGAGCGCCGGCTTCTGGAAGAAGGCGGCTGATCCGGCCGGTTGGCGAACGGCGCGCCGCCGCCGACGGAGTACGCCATTGGAGGCAGCCATGGACGGAGCCGACCTATTGGCGGAGGAACACCGCGTCATCCTCCAGGTGATCGACGCGCTGGAAAAAAGCTCCCTGCTGCTGCAGGCCGGGTCGGCGGTCCGGGCTGGTTTTTTTCTGAAGGCGGCCGACTTTATCCGCAATTTCGCAGATGGAAACCACATTCGAAAAGAGGAGGAAATCCTCATCCCGTCCATGATGGAGGCGGGGCTTTCCAACCGGACCGGTCCGGTCGCCATCCTGCTCGCCGAACACGCCCAGGCGCGGATGTATTCGCGAGCGATGGAAAAAGCCGCGCGGGTCGTGGAATCCGACCCGTCCGCCGCCCGGGAGGAGGTGTTCCTGAACGCGCAGGGGTACGCAACCTTGTTGCGGCAACACATCCGCCGGGAGGACGATTTCTTCTTCCCGCTGGCCGTCCGGCTGATCCCGCCCGACCAGCAGAAGAAGGTTAGCGCGGAAATCCTGCGGTTCGACAATCTGGAATTCGGCCCGCTGATGCGGAAGCGATACCGCATGCTCGTTCAAGCGATCGTGGCGGAAGCCGCCGGATGATGGAAAATCCTCCGCCTGTAGGACGGGTGGAGCACCGGGTACGACCGTTTTGCCGATTGGCCTGCGCTCCCGGCGCGCGAGCTGCCCTTTCTGGAAGGAGGTTTACGGGATCCCGCGCGCGGAGCAACGCAGCCGCCGCGGGAACGGAAATCTGCTTCGCGCAGGACGGCTTCGGCGCCCTGGCCGGGGCTTTCGGAAAGGATTCCTTCAACGCCGTCCTCTGCCTCGGCAATTCCCTGCCCCACGTTCCGGACGCCGCCGGGTTGGCCTCGGCCCTGCGGGTTTTTTCGAATTGCCTTGAGCCCGGCGGTTTGTGGATCCTCCAAAACCGGAATTTCGACCGCATCCTGTCCTTGCGCGAGCGCTGGATGGACCCCCAAACCCGCTCTGCAGGAGAGCGGGAGCGGATCTTCGTCCGGTTCTACGATTTCGATCCGGACGGATCGATCGCCGTTTACGTCCTCACCTTGTACCGCGGAATACACGGGGATTGGAAACAGCGGGTTTCCTCCGCGCGCCCACGGCCGGCGGAAATCCGATTTCTCCGCCGCGCTTCAACGCGCCGGTTTTGAGATCCTCGGGCAATTCGAGTCCGCGGGGGGAGCACCGTTCGCAACAGAAGAAAACCCGGATCCGGTCATGGCTGCCGGAAAGTGCGCCGTTGCCCGGGATCGGGCCCAAAGCCGGATCGCCGCGCCCCGGACGCCAACGTTCGCCCGAGGAGTTTTGGGAATACAATCGGTACGGCCGTCCTCGGCTTCGAGGACCACCGCTTCTTTCGGGAGGAATGGCATGGGAGCCTCATTGCCGACCCAGGTTCTGGAACGGGAGCACCGATTCATCGAAAAGGTCGTCCAGGCGTGCCTGGCGCTGTCGGAGGAAATCCGCGCCGGCCGAGCGATCGACGCGGATCTTTTGCGGCGGATCGCGGATTTCATGCGCGTGTACGCCGACAAGTGCCATCACGGCAAGGAGGAGATCCTGCTCTTCCCGGCGCTGATCGCCCGCGGCGTGCCGATGACCGGCTGTCCGATCGGCGCGCTATCGGCCGAGCATGTCCAGGGCCGGCGGCTGGTCGGCGGTCTGGTGGATTCGGTCGGGATGCTGGACAGCGCCGGGGAGGAAGCCCGCAAGGGAATCCTCGCAAACCTTGACGGCATCCAGCGCCTGTATCCGAATCACATCTGGAAGGAGGATTACCTCCTCTTCCCGATGACGCTCAAAATGATGGACCCGAAGGACCTGGAGGCGCTGCAGGAAAAGTTTGAAGCCGTCGACCGCTCGCTGGGCCGGGAGGCCCTGCTGGGATACGAAACGTTCGCCGACGGGCTCGAAGCGCGGTCGAAAAATCCGGCATAGGTTCGCGGCGGGGGGGCGGGCGCCCGCTCCCGCGGTCGCTTCTTCTCAGGCGCTTCGGAAGGAACCCAGGGCGATGTCCTTCATGATCCGGCGCGCGGCTTCGGGAAACATCCGGTGGATCCGGATGATCCCCTCGTTCGCCCCCCCGCAGACGTAAACCGCGCGCTTGCTCCGCAGGGCTCGCAGAAAATGGGCGGCCACCTCTTCGGCGGTCATCCTCTGCGGCGTTTTCAACCGGATGCTTCTCCCCATTTCGGTCTGCGTATGCCCGGGGAGGAACACCCGGACGTCGATCCCGCGGTCCTCCACCTCCCCGCGCAGGGCTTCGGAGAAGGCGACCAGGGCGGCCTTGGTGGCGCAGTAATTGGCCTGGGTCGGGCTGGGCACACTGCCGATCGTCGATGAGACGTTCACGATCATTCCGGACCCGCGTTCGAGCATCCGCGGCAGGACGGCCCGGGTCAGACGGTAGGCGCCCAGATAGTTCACCCGCACCTCTCGCTCGGCCTGCTCCGGATCCTGGTCGACCACGAGACTCTGCGACGTGATCCCGGCGTTGTTGACGAGGATGTCGATCCCGCCCAGGACGGCGAACGCCCGATCCGCCCCTTCGCGGATGGATTCCGGAGAGGCCAGGTCCAGGCGGCCGGCATGCGCCTTCCCGGTCCGGGCCGCCGCCCCCTCGCGGAGAAAGGCGAACGATTCCTCCGAACGCGCCGTCAGATAGACCTCCGCGCCTGCACCCAACAGCGCCAGCGCGATCGCGCGCCCGATTCCCCGTGACGCGCCGGTGACCAGTATTTTTTTATTCTTCAGCTCCATCTCGAGACTTCCTTTCCGCGTACACCTAGGTTCCCTCCCCGTCCCCGGAGGAGATCTGCGGTTTTTTCTCTTCGTATTCCTGCAGCCGCCGGACCGCCTGCTCCGCCCAGCGCAACTCCCCGCGGTAATATTCCAGGCCGCTGTCGAGGATCAATTCCCACAATAGGCGCTCCCGCCCTGTGCGGCCGTAGGCTAGGATCTGCTGCTGATCCTGCTCAAGGCATCGGAGGCGCGAACGAACCTTCGCCATAAAACCGCGCAACAGGGAGAGGATTTCCCCGGTTTCCAAGCCGTCGGCAAACGACAGCTGGACGAGCAGTCCGTGGCGCGTATCGGGCAGATCCACCTCCTGATGCAGCCACGCCGTGAGCGACTGCCAGCCCCGATCCGTAAGGGAGTACATCTTCTTGTCCGGCCGGGCAGTCTGTTCCACCTTCTTGGCGGAAACCAATTTTTCTTTCGCCAACTCGGCCAGGGTCCGATAGATCTGGGTGTGGGTCGCCGGCCAATAAAAGCTGATCGAGCCTTCGAACCACTTTTTCAGATCGTATCCGGAGACCGGCTGCAGCATCTCTATGAAGCCGAGCAGCGCATACCGAAGGGACATAATCCTCCATATGAAACTTATTTATTATGTGATTAGTGTACTACAAAAAATGAGCTTGTCAACACCTAATACGACCGATTAATTGGAATGTCAATAGGAAAAAAAATAAAAAGGAGGTAATTGCTCAGCATCCCGCCATCATCCAATCCTCACTCACCTACCCCTTCACCCCTTCCCTCTCTCCTGGCATACCCCCGCTTCCCCCGCTTCCCCCGCTTCGCGAGGGCAGGCGCGAGGGCAGGCGCCAGGAGAGGGGGAAAGCCTGTCCTCGAGCGGATCGAGGGGAGGGACGGGGGATAGAGGTAAGGATGGAAAACGGCCGGTTATCCTTTCAATATTAGACTGGTTGAGCAGTTGCTAAATAAATAGCATAAAAAATTTTCACGGCTCAGGCGGCTTATTTCGACAGAATAATCTCAGCATAACATCACCGGGGTTATAGTTTTTGTCCGTCACCCCGGCGTGGCTCCCCCGCGCCCGCCCTCGGCATGCTCTATGCCGGGGCAAGCGGGGTGCTCGAAGCCGGGGTCCAGTTTTTTTCAAAAATCTACTGGATGCCGGCAAAAATCACCCCCGGCGAATAACGCGCCGAGGGCGGGTACCGGCATGACAACCACTGGCTGAGCAATTACGTTTTTTTTTATGGAATTCTCTTGCGTCGGCCGCCGGCGACCGCCGCGGCAAGGATGCTGATCAAATACAGAAGGATCATCGGCGCCATCACCAAGCCCATGTTGACCGGATCCACGGTGGGCGTGATCGACGCCGCCACCACCGCGATGATCAACACCGCGAAGCGCCAAACCGACGCCAGCTGGCGGGCGTTGATCAGCCGCGCCGCCGCCAGCAGGTAGGAAACGAGCGGCATCTCGAATGTCACGCCGACCCAGAACATCAGCGTCGTCACCAACTCAAAATAGGCCGAGGGGCGCCAGGCGGCTTTGAAGCCGAGGAAGGTGGCGAGGAACGGGATCGCGGTTGGCAGCATCAGGAAAAAGCAGAACAGCACTCCGACGAAGAACAAGGCGGCGATCAGCGGAATCCCGAACAGCAGGACGATCCGGCTGCGCGGCATCAAGCCCGGGGCGACGAAGAGGTACAGCTCGAAGACGATCCACGGCAGGGCGAGGATCAGTCCGCCGAGAAGGGAGACGCGCATGAAAACCCCCACCGCCTCGGTCGGTTCGATCACCTGCAGTTGGGCGAGGCCGTCCGCTCCCTGGGCCAGCGCCCTCTCCACCCAGCCGGCGATCCCGCCCCGGGTTCCGGCCTCGGCCGCGGCCTCCGGATTCCCCAACGGGTACGCCAGGAGGTTCATCAGATCCTGTGCGACGGCGAAGCACAATCCGGTGGTGAGAATCAGAGCCACCATCGACCGGAAGAGGTGGCCGCGGAGCGCCTGCAGGTGTTCCGCCAGACCCTCCCACAATCCCCTCAGCCCCTCGCTGGTGCCGAGCGCGGAACCGATCGTCTCGGACAGCGGGGTGTCTTCGGGGACTTCGAGGAGAAAATCGCGGACGCGGCGGATGGGAGCGGTGACGATATTGGATATTCGACTCATGAGGATGATTTTATCGGAATTATGCCACCTCCACTAGACGGGGGCGCAGGACCGCCAAACCCCAGGCGGGCTGGCATCACGCGCTTGTCAACCGGGATGGGCCTGCCAAGAGCGATGGCTGCGTTCGGATTTGGTTTTTCACCGCCGTTCGCCAGCGCTTGCCGCACCTGCCCCAGATTGCAGAAAAGGCGTCTCTTCTCAGCCTATTCAATATAAAGAAATCCTGTTCCTTTCCATCCTTGCCCTTATCCCCTGTCCCAAGCGCTTGTCCCGAGCGAGGCGAGGGAAAGCGAGGGGAGGGAGTGAGGGTTGGATTTGAGGAAAGAGTGGGGATGGAGAGCTGAGTAGGATAAAAAAGGCCTGAAAACCATTCAAAGGAGTGGCAACTCGGCCGGAGAACGTACGCCCGGCGCAAACGAAGCCGGCATCCTGGAACCCCCGGAATTTACTGGCCTCCGACTTCGCACACCCCCGCCTCCCCCATCGAGAATCACGCCGATGATGAGCCAAGGAAGCGAGGGAGATGGCCGCGCAGAAGTGGAAGATTGCCCTCGGGCCGGAGCGGAGACCCGCGACGACACCAGCAAACAACTTGATTAAGCGCTTTGCTTGAATTATTCTTGGGCGGGAATACACATCGAAATAGTACAAGGATTGCTTAACGGATAGAATTATAATATTATATTGTTACAATGAGTGCAGGCCAAGAAGAAATGCAACGGATGGACGGGCAACCGGGAAACCGGGGCGTAGGCGGACGGCGATGCCGCCGGGGTTGCCGCGGCCGGATGGGCGGCACGCCGCCGGATGAGATCGATGTCGGCGCACAACTGCGCAGGCTGCGCAACGCGCGGTCGCTCTCCCTCCGCGCGCTGGCCGACATCAGTGGATTAAACTTTAACACGCTCAGCCTGATCGAAAACGGGAAAAGCTCCCCCAGCGTCAGCACGCTGCAACAGATCGCGGCGGCCATACAGGTTCCGATCGCGTCGTTCTTCCAGCCGGAAGAGGTAAAACGGAACGTCGTCTTCCAAAAGGCCGGGAATCGTCCGTCGACGGTGTTCCAAAACGGATCCCTATCGGACCTGGGGCAGGGTTTGACCTTGCACGGAGGCCAGTTGATGCTGCTCTCCCTGGCCGCCCGCAGTGAGGGCACGCCGGATCCGATCATCCACACCGGGCAGGAGTTTGCCTTCTGCCTGGAAGGCGTGCTGGAGTATACGGTCGACGGGCAGACCTACCGGATGGATCCCGGCGACAGCCTGATCTTCGAAGCTTTCCTGCCCCACCGCTGGGGAAACCCCGGGCCGGGGGTGTCGCGCTCGCTGTTGGTCTTGTGCCCCTCCGACGAAAACGACCGGCCGGCGGAGCGCCATTTTCCAAACGAGTCGATCGTGCTGGAGGCGCCCGCGCAACCGGAGCAATGACGTCCGCCTCCGGACCGCACATCGCATCCGGATCCGCCGACGGCTGAAAAGCATTATCCGTTCCCCATATCGGGGGAGCGACTCTCTTAAGATATAGGAGCACACTATGGACACAATCTCCGCAACCCCCATGCCGCGCATCGGAGAAAAGGCGCCGGAATTCAAGGCGGTGACCACCCAGGGTCCGATCAACTTCCCGGCCGATTTCTCGGGAAGCTGGGTGATCCTCTTCAGCCACCCGGCCGACTTCACCCCGGTCTGCACGTCCGAATTCATGACCTTCGCCTCGATGGAGGAACGCTTCGCCAAGGCCAACTGCAAGCTGGTCGGGCTCTCGGTGGACGGCCTCTACAGCCACATCGCCTGGCTGCGGACGATCAAGGAAAAAATCGAATACAAGGGGATGAAGAACGTCGAGGTC
>JAFGKK010000110.1 GCA_016928575.1 Anaerolineales bacterium | reverse complement strand
GGATGCCCGCTACGAACACCCCCGCTCCCCCCGCTCCGCGAGGGCGGGCGCGAGGGCGGGCGCGGGCATGACGATCCGGAGACAACCCCAGTGACAGGAGGAGGGGATGAGGGGGAAATGAAAACTGATTTTTCCGGACATTTATCGAATTCTTGTATCGGGGTGAGCAGACACCTTTTTTTTAGCACCTTGATTGGTTCTTGGCATTTTAATGTTTTGCACTCTTGCTCATTTCAGCAGGACAGCCTTCAGCGCATGCCAATCGCCGGTCGCCAGGTACGCTTCAAAAACCGCCTCCAAGGCCGCCAGGAGGGGATCCGAATTGTTCGCCATGAAGACGGCGCTTGCCGCATGGGCCTGGAACATCGCCGTCTTCGCGCTCAGGGTGTCGGTTTTTCCGGTTTTGTCCCGGTCCCGGATATCGGTGCCGATATGGAAAGCGTCCAGCGCCGCCTTCAGCTTCGCCAACTCCGCCCGTTCCTCCGCGGATAAAGCCCTCTGCTCCGTCATCGCCGCCAGGGCATTGAGGATTGCAGGATATTCCAGATTGCTTTTTTCCACGGCGTAACGGCAGGCGTTGAGAGTCATCCGGCGGAGGGATTCATCCGGTTCCCGAAGCAGGCTGTTATAGAACTCTTGGTCAAGCGCGGAAAGCCGGGCATTCGCCATGGGCGCACCTGTATTGACCGCCTGAATTAAGTATAAGGAAGAATTGCAGAAAATCCACTTAGTTTTGGATTAAAAATTCCTTTATCCCGATCTTCCGGTTACATAGTCCTCGGTCTGCTTATGGGACGGGCGGGTGAAAATCTTCTTGGTATTTCCGAACTCGACCAGCTCCCCAAGCCAAAACAGGCCTGTTTTGTGGGAAACCCTGGCCGCCTGCTGCATATTGTGGGTGACGATTACGATGGTGTACTCGGACACCAGCTCATGCATCAGTTCCTCGATCCGCATGGTCGCGATCGGATCCAGCGCCGAACACGGCTCGTCCATCAAAATGACCTCCGGCTCCACGGCCAGCACCCGGGCGATGCACAGCCGCTGCTGCTGGCCGAGCGAGAGGCCCAGGGCCGACTCCTGCAGGTGGTCCTTGACTTCTTCCCACAGAGCCGCCCGCCGCAGGGACTGCTCCACCCGTTCCGACAGGTTGACATGCCGGTCCAGCCCGAGGACTTGGGGGCCGAAGGCGATATTGTCGAAGATGGACTTGGGAAAGGGATTGGGTTTTTGGAAAACCATCCCCACCCGGCGCCGAAGTACCGCCACGTCCAGATCCGGGGAATAAATGTCCTCCCCGTCGAGGAGGATTTTCCCCTCCACCCGGGTATTGGGAATGGTGTCGTTCATCCGGTTGAGGCAGCGCAGGAACGTGCTTTTCCCGCAACCGGACGGACCGATCAGCGCGGTGATCTCCCGTTCGGCGATTTCCATGGAGACGTCGTCCAGCGCCTCAAAATCGCCGTAGTGAAAATCCAGATCGTCTATGAGGAATTTTACCTTCCTCTTGGCCATGGGGTAATTCTACCCCATCTTTTTGGCGTTATCCGCGTTTGTTTCTGTTACAATTGGGGACATGAGAAGGGTCTGGCGATGGTTTCCGGTACTCCTCTGCCTTGCGGTTTCCTCCTGTTCTTTCCCCAACTCCCCCTCCTCCACAAACTCCAAAATCATCATCAACCGCGGTTCCGACACTTTGGTCAACCTGGCACTGGCCTGGGCGGAAGCCTATGCCGTGGTCGACCCCACGGTATCGATCTCGGTCTCGGGGGGCGGCTCCGGGGTGGGGTTGACCTCCCTGATTCAGGGTACGACGGATATCGCCAATGCCTCTCGGGCGATCAGCGGGGAAGAATTGGCGGAGGCGCAAAAAAACGGCGTTTCCCCGAACGAATTCATCGTCGCCCGCGACGCGATCGCGGTGATCATCCATCCCGCAAATCCCGTCGACCAGCTTACGCTCCAGCAAGTGTCGGACATCTTCACCGGCAAAATCAACAACTGGGCGGAGGTCGGCGGCGAGGACCGTCCGATCGTGCGGGTGTCGCGGGAAGTGAATTCCGGGACTCATGTGTATTTCCTGGAAGCGGTGATCCGGCTGGGGCGCAAAGACGACCCGGCGATCTTCTCCACCGACACGCTGCTCCTGCCCTCGTCGGAAGTGATCACCTCCGAGGTGAGTCAGAATCCGAATGCGATCGGGTATGACGGGCTGGGGTACGTCACCGACGCGGTCAAGATCCTCCGGCTCTCCACCGCCGACGCCGGTCCGTTCGTGGCGCCGAGCAAGGAAACCGCGCTCGACGGAACCTACCCCGTCTCCCGGGATCTCTATATGTACACCAACGGCGAACCGGCCGGGGCGATCCAGGAATACCTCAATTGGATCCTGAGCGCCCAGGCACAGGAGATCGTCGGACAAAAGGGGTTTGTGCCGATCGGGTGATGCTCCCCAGGCATGGCATATGGCCAGACACCGTAATGTATTCGAAGCCGTCATCCAACTTCTGATCCGCGCCTGCGGATATTCGGCCGTCTTGTTTGTCGCGGTGATTTTCGTCTTCCTGCTGCAGGCGGGATTGCCGGGCTTGTTCAAAACCTCCCCGGAATCGCTGTTGGGCGCGCGCTGGTACCCGATTGAAAGCCGGTACGGCCTCCTGCCGCTGATCTTCGGCTCGCTGGTCGTCACCGTCGGCGCGGCCGCGATCTCGATCCCCTTCGGGATCGCCACCGCCGTGTACATCGCCGAAGTGGCCCCGCGCTGGATGCGCGAAATCCTCAAGCCGTTCGTCGAGATCCTGGCCGGTCTGCCGTCGGTGGTCCTGGGCTTTCTCGGCTTCCTCGTCCTGGCGCCGGCGATCCGGACGGTCCTGAACCTCAGCACCGGGCTGACCGCCCTCACCGGCTCGATCCTCTTGGCGATGATGGCGCTGCCGACGATCGTCTCCGTGGCCGAGGACGCGCTGGACGCCGTCCCGAAAAGCTACCGCGACGGGGCGCTGGCCCTCGGCGCCACCAAATGGCAGACGATCTGGCGCGTCACGCTTCCGGCCGCGCGCTCGGGCGTGCTGACCGCGGTGATGCTGGGAATCGGCCGGGCGATCGGCGAAACGATGGCGGTGATGATGGTCACCGGCAACGCCCCCCAGATCCGCTGGGACGGATTGTTCTTCCCCGCCCGCACGATGACCGCCACCATCGCCGCCGAAATGGGCGAGGTGGCCAGCGGCAGCACCCACTACCACGTGCTGTTCCTGGTGGCGATCCTCCTGTTCCTGATCTCCTTCCTGGTCAACCTGATTGCCTCGTCGATGCTCTTCCGCGCCAAGAAGCGCGCCGAACGGATGCTTTCGTGATGCGCCTGACCCGCTCCGCCTCCCAGAGAACCGCCTTCGCCGCGCTCACGGCCGTCATGGCCTTCACGATTTTCGCGATCCTGACGATCATCACCTTTATCGTGGTGAAGGGCTGGCCCGCCATCACTTCGGAGTTCCTCCTCGCCATGCCACGCAACGGGATGACCGAGGGCGGGATCTGGCCGGCGATCGTCGGGACCCTGTACCTCACGCTGGGAACCGCGGTGATCGCCGTCCCGATCGGGCTGCTGGCGGCGATCTACCTTTCCGAGTACGCGCCGGATTCGACCTTCACCCGCACGATCCGGATCGCCATCGTCAACCTGGCCGGGATTCCCTCCGTCGTATACGGCTTGTTCGGCCTGGCGCTGTTCGTGCTGTTCCTGGGATTCGGCTCCTCGATCCTCGCCTCGTGCCTGACCCTGGCGATCATGACCCTGCCGGTGATCATTTCCACCGCGGAGGAAGCCCTGCGCGCGGTGCCGCAATCGTTCCGCGTGGTGAGCATCAGCATGGGCGGCACCCGCTGGCAGACCATCCAGCGGGTCGTCCTGCCCCAAGCCCTGCCGGGGATCCTGACCGGGATCATCCTCGGCTTGGAGCGCGCGGCCGGAGAAACGGCCCCGATCCTCTTCACCGGCGCGTCGTTCTTCCTGCCGCACCTTCCGCAATCGATCCTCGACGAAACCATGGCCCTGCCCTATCACCTGTTCGTCATCTCCACCCAGGTGCCGGGCATGCCGGTCCGGATTCAATACGGCACCGCGCTGGTGCTGCTGGTTTTCGTCCTGGCGATGAACACGGTCGCCACCGTGATCCGCAGCTATTTCCGCCGGAGGCGGCAGTGGTGAATGCTTCGTCGGTTCCGAAATTCCACGTCGAACAGCTCGCGGTCCGATACCCCGACGGAACCGAATCCCTCCATAAAATCTCGATGCAGATCCCGCGCAACGCGATCACCGTCCTTTTTGGGCCGGCCGGCGGCGGAAAGAGCACCCTCCTGCGCACCTTCAACCGGCTGAACGACCTGGTGGAGGGAACCCAATATTCCGGCAAAGTCCTGCTCGAGGGGGAAAACATCCTATCTCCGGCGGCGGACTTGGTGACGCTCCGACGGCGGGTGGGAATGGTCTTCGCCCAGCCGGTGCCGCTGCCGATGACCGTCCGGGAAAACATGACCTACGGATTGCGGCTCGCGGGGGAGCGGCGCCGCCGCAACCTCGACCGGGCGGTCGAGGAGGGCCTGCAGGCGGCCGCGCTGTGGGAGGAAATGAAGGACCGCTTGGACGAGCCGGCCCACGCGATTTCGGGAGGTCAGCAGCAACGCCTGTGCCTGGCCCGCGTGCTGGCACTCCAGCCGGAGGTCATCCTGCTGGACGAGCCGACCTCGGGGCTGGATCCGATCTCCACCGCGAAGGTCGAGGATTCGCTTCAATCGATTAAGAAGAAATACACCATCGTCATCGTTCCGCACAGCGTCCAGCAGGCGGCGCGGCTGGCCGATTGGGCCGGCTTCTTCTTGCAGGGCGATTTGGTGGAATGGGGGCAAGGAAGGGATCTGTTCATCTCCCCCAAAATGAAAAAGACCGAGGATTACGTCACCGGCCGCTTCGGCTAAATCCCTCCCGGAGCCCCTCCTCCGCAACCCCCTTGACACGGGGGATATTTTTCGTATACTAGTATACATTATAAACCTGTATACAAGAGAGTGAATTATGCCCGCTGCGACCGGAACCGCTTCCGTTTCGTCCGATGCCTTTACCCGCCGTTCGATCCGCGCTTGGTGGGCTGACGGCTTGTGGGATCTGGCCCTGGCGGGTTTTTGGGCGATCACCGCGCTGTGGACGTATCCGTTGGTAATCGCCTTGGCGTTCCCCTCATGGTCCTGGCCTTGGCCCTTCATCACCAAGGAACCAATCAATCCCCTGAAGAACGAAGTGGCGTTTTGGGGGGCCGCACTCCTGGCCGTCTGGATTGCGTACATTTTCCTGGCTTGGTTGCTGGTCACGGGGTTAAAACGGCGATTCGTTGCGCCCCGGTTGGGGGACGTGCGCCACGCATTCTTCCTTCCGATCGGGCGGAGCTTCGGATTGATTTTCGCCGCCGCATACGCCCTGGGATGCCTGGCACTGGCGTTCCTGTTTTGGAAAGCGAGAGGCGGGCCTCACCTGTTCAGCGTATTCATGATCGTTTCCTTCGCCGGGGTGATGTACCTTGTCGGCAGAAAATTCGATATCCGCCGGTACCGGTGGATCGCCGCCGCGGGATCCGGGCTGTGCATCGCGGCCGAATTGCTCACCACGAACGCCGTCTATCTGGAAGGCCCGAAACACTTCCTGGATGTTTCCCCGTTCTATGGGAACCCCTCCCTCCCCAGCCTGATATGGGCCGCCCTGCTCCTGATCAGCGGAATCACTGCGTTTCGGCGGGTTCTTCGGTTGCCGTATGCCCAAACCTGAGAAAGATTTCACGCAGGTTGCGGGACTCGACCGCTGGATCCACGAACCGGCGCGGCTGGCGATTGTCGCCACCCTGGCCGGATGCGAAAGCGCCGACTTCCTTTTTCTGCTCAACGCGACGGGTCTGAACAAGGGCAACCTTTCGGCCCATGCGATTAAGCTGGCGGACGCCGGATACATCGAAATCAAGAAGGAATTCGCCGGCCGGATGCCGCATACGCTGTACCGTCTGACCGATAAAGGACGCAAGGCGCTGACCCGGTACCGATCGCAGGTCCGGCAGCTGATGGCGCAACTTGGGGACGCCGCGGCGAAGTAGGTCCGACGGCTATTCCAGGAACGCCGGAAGAAATTGAGATGCCGGAAGCGTGGAAAGCAAGCGTACCGTCTCAATCAGGCCGATGTCTTCGTCCAGAAAACGGAAAATCCTGCGGATCGGATTGCGCCCGAACATTCCAAGAAAAACGTCGGAGATTCTCTCCGGATCCCGCCGCAAAATCCGCAACATGGTCGCGTCGAATTTCCGGTGCAGGGTCGAATCCCGCGGAATGTGGAACGGATCGCCGTGCCGTTCCAGGGAGCGCACGATGTTCGCCGTGTCGGCCTGGATGCGGCGGAAGGCGAATCCGGTGGAGGGTTTGACGCGTCCGCCGCGGGTGCCGATGGCCAGCACGTGCCGGCCCAGGCGGCGCGGGAAGCGGTAGTCCGTCATCGGGATGACGCCGAATTCCGTGGCGACGACCTCGTAGCGGTCCACGCCCAGCACCTCCCGAAGGTAAGTGCGGATGGCGGCTTGATAGTCCGCCTCCGCCAACACCGACGGCGAAAACAGCGTGTATTCCACCAACGCGCGGCGCGCGCTCCCGGGCAGAACATAAAAGAACCGCATCGCCCCGTCCTGGGGAGTGCGGAAATCGAACAGGGTGAACCGGTCCGGATCGAACGCGTCCCGGTCGGTCTCCACTTCCCACCCCAGAAAATGCTGTTGGAGAAAAATGTGCCGGCCGGAATCGATCGGGACGTCGCCCGGCCGGATCAGGCTGTTGAACGCCCAGCGCGCCCGGAACCGCTTCCCGTTCACCAGCGCCTCCGCGCCTTCCGCCCCGTCGGCGACGGATCGGATGTCCCCGTATTCCCAAGATACGTTCGGATGCCGCGCCAGTTCGCCGGTCAGGAAACGGTAAAAATCGACGCCGCGGATCATGCGGTAGCGGAAAGAGCCGAGCGGTATGTTCCAAGACAGGCGCGGATGGGCGAAGGTCATCTCCGACCAAACCCGCTCGGCCAGCGAGTCGAAATCCCCCGGCGCGTCGGACCAGTAGCACCACGTGCGGTCGTTCTTGCGTTTCGGCTCTTTATCCAGCAGGAGAATGCGCGCCTTGGGAAACGGTCCGCGGACAATTTTCCACGCCAAACTCAATCCGGCCAATCCGCCGCCGGCGAAGAGAAAATCGTACGGCCGGCCGTCCCCCGCCCCGGCGGTCATCCGGCCGCGTCCTCGAGCGGCATCCGCAGCGACGCGACCCGCCGCAGAATCCCCGGCAGACGCAGGATTTTTTTAGCGGCGGTGAGATGCGCGCGCTTGGAAAACACATCGCAGCGGGAGGCTTCGATTTCATCGAGAATGCCCCGGTAGAGGAGGGCCGCGGCGCCCACGGCCGCGCGCGCGCCCCGGCTGAGGAGGGCGATCCCCGGCAATGCCTCCCGGTACAGCGCCCGGGCCCGCTCAATTTCAAACCTCAGCAGGGCCGTAAAATCGGCATCCACGGTCCGGCGTTCGATATCCTTCTCGGAGACGCCGTGCGCGCGCAGGTCCTCCAACGGGAGATAGATCCGTCCGCGCTCCAGGTCCTCCGCCACGTCGCGGAGGATGTTGGTCAATTGGAGGGCGATCCCCAACCGGACGGCATAGAAGGCGGCGCGCTGCGGATCCGCCCCGGGCGCCAGCCCGAGGACCGGGATCGAAAGCAGCCCGACCGTGGACGCCACCAGGTAGCAATACCGCTGCAGCTCTTCCCAGGTTGCGTACCGGCGCTTGGTGATGTCCATCCGCACGCCGTCGATCAATTCCTGTTCGTAGCGGCGGTCCAGGCCGAATTCCTCCCGGGTGGCGGCCCAGGAGATCAGCACCGGATCGGTCTGCCGTTCGGGGGGAAGCGCGACCTGTGCGCGCCAGCGCTCCACGTCCTCGACCGTCGCATTTCCGCGGTCGACCAAATCGTCGGTCGCGCGGCAGAAGCCGTACAAGGATCGGACCGCACGGCGGGCCCGGCCGGCAAGAAATCCGGTAGCCAGGTAGAAGGTCCGCGAGTGCTCGCGGATCACGCGTTCGGCCTGGCGGTGAGCCAGGTTGACGGCGTTCGCGGAGGCGGCCGGGACAGCGCGGATTCCGGTCATCGGACTTTCACCCCGCGTCCCGAATCATCCGTTCGGCGATGATCGCCGAGGAAAGCACGCCCGGCAAACCCGCGCCCGGGTGGGTCCCCGCTCCGACGAAATACAGATTGTCATAATCTTCCGAGCGGTTGTGCGGGCGGAACCAGGCGGATTGGGGCAGGGTCGGCTGAACGGAAAAGGCCGAGCCGAGGTGGCTGTTAAGCGTATCCCGGAAATGGAGCGGGTCGATCATATGTTCGGCGACGATGTTGCGCTGCAGGTCCGGCAGGTAATTCTTTTCCAGGAAGTCCATGATCCTGTCCCGGTACGGTTTGGCCGCCTGACGCCAATCCACCCCCGAGCCCAGATGCGGAACCGGGGAAAGGACGTAGAACAGCTCACAGCCGGGCGGCGCGATCGACGGATCGGTGATTGTCGGCATGTGCAAGTACAGCGAAAAATCCTCCGCCAGGACCTTCCGGCGGAAAATGTCATCCAGCAGGCCTTTGTAGCGGCGGCTGAGGATGATGTTGTGGTGCGCCAGGCCCGAATCCAAATAGCGCCGCTTGGTGCCGAAGTAGATCACGAACAGCGACATCGAATATTCCATCGTCCGGATGCGCCAGCGGATCCAGGACCGACGGGGGGGGAGCAAGCGCAGATAGGCGTCCGCCACTTCCGCGTTGCACACCACGGTGTCGGCCGGATGGAACGCGCCGTCGGCCAGCCGTACGCCCGACACCCTTCGCCCGTCGACAACGATCTCGGCGACTTCCGAATTCAGATGCAGGGTTCCTCCGAGTTCGCCGAACAGCTTCGTCAGGCCGCGGATCACGGCGCCGGTCCCGCCCATGGCGAAATGCACCCCCCACTCGCGCTCGAGGTAGTGGATCATGGCGTAAATCGCCGATGAATCAAACGGATTGCCGCCGATCAACAGGGGGTGGAAGGAAAAGCAGCGGCGGAGGAACTCGTTGCGGACGAACCGGGAGACGTATCCGTACACGCTGCGGTAGGCTTGCAGCGCGATCAGTTCGGGGGCGATGCGCAGCATGTCGGAAACGTGCAGAAAGGGTTTGTCGGCCAACTGCAAAAAACCCTTTTCGAAGATCGGCTTGGTGGTGCGCACGAATCGGGCGTAGCCTTCCGCATCGGCCGGATTCCAAGCGCGGATCTGTTCGGCGGTGAATGCGGGATCGCCGTTGTAGTTGAAAACCTTCTTTTCGTGGTCGAAAATCCGGTAGAAGGGGGAAAGGGATACGAAGGTGATGTAATCCTCGCGCCGCCGGCCCGCGGCGCGGAAGATGTCGTCGAACATAAAGGGCGCGGTGATGACCGTCGGGCCGCCGTCGAATTGGAAACCGTCGATCTCGTACACATACCCGCGTCCCCCGGCCTTATCGCGCTTTTCGAAGATCGTCACTTGGTGGCCGAGCGCCGCCAGACGCACGGCCGCCGCCAATCCGCCGAATCCGCCGCCGATGACAACGATGTTTTTTCGCTCCATGCGTCACCTTTGGGAAATTTGTTAAAATTTTTCCTGCTCAACCTCTTTTTCGCCGTCCCACCCCTCCCACAACTCCGCGAACGAACGGGGGTTCCCCCAATTCCGCAAGCAAACAGATCCACGGAAGCGGCTTGCCCTTTCCCTTCAACGCATGACGAAGGGGAAGGGCGGCTGGTCGAGATAACGTTATGACGGTAACACTTGAGCAGTTGCAGATATTTTACCTTAATTTTTCAGGTTTCCCGGGTTGCCGCAGTACTGCCAAAGTGTGATCTGGACGGATCGGCGGATAAGAGCCAGACGACGACCGGCTAGAACCTAAACAGCCAAGGGCTGAGGAAAAAAACCCGGCTGGTTTCTGTGCGAGCGCCCCCCGCGTATCCGTTCGGGGGAGCCCGCCCTGCTTGGGTCAGGAGGGGGTTCTCAGGAGGAGAAGTCATTCCCGACGGGCCGCCGGGCGGGCCGGGTATCGCAACGGCCTCTCCCGCCTTGTTCAGCGCCCACTTAGAACAACCTCATTTGGCTTCCGATCTTCCGCCCGTCCACCAGGATGAATTCGGAAATCCGCCGGGTGTTGATCCCTAAACGTTTGAGATCCTCGATCGAACGGATGCGGGAGCCGCCCGTACGCGCTTTGAGGATCCGGGCCGCCGTTTGCGGCCCGATGCCGGGGATCCGCAACAGATCCAGCCGATCGGCCCGGTTCACTTCCACCGGCGCATCCGAAAAATGCGCCCGCGCGTAATCCAGTTTCGGATCGACGTTCAGCGGCAGGCGATCCCTCTCTTCCAGCAATTCCTCGGCGGAGAAGCCGTAATCGCGGATCAGAAAATCGGCCTGGTAGAGCCGGAAGGTGCGCAGAGGGTTTTCCGGCGGCGCTTCCTCGAGCGGGGTTCCTTCGGCGGGATCGAAGGGGGAATAATGGACGCGGGCCAATCCGGCTTCGCGGCGCAGGCGCTGGGCCATTCGCAGGAGATCGCGGTCGCTTTCCCCCGCCGCGCCGACGACGAACTGGGTGCTGGAGGACGGCCAGCGGCCATTCCAGGTTTCTCGCGGATCCTGGGTCCGGCGGATGTCCTCGATCCAGCGCAGCGGTTCGAACAGGACTTCGGCGCGTTTCTTTGGCGCTATGGAGGCCAGGCTTTCGGCGGTGGGGGCTTCGAGGTTGATCGAGACGCGGTTGGACAGGCGCATGGCCTGCTCCACCTGGCCCCGCTCCGCGCCGGGCATGATCTTCAGATGCAGATAGCCTTGATACCCCCTGCGGCGGATGATTTCGGCCGCGGCGATGAGCCGGTCTTGGGTGTGGACCCCTCCTCCGGCAATTCCCGAGCTGAGGAACAACCCTTCGCAAGCCCCGATCCGTTGAAGTTGAAGGAACAAATCCGCCATTTCATCCGGTGTGAAGGTTACCCGGCGGGAATCCCTGGCCCAACGGATTCCACAATAGGCGCAGTTGTTTTCGCAGACGGAGGTTAGCAGTGATTTGAGCAACCGGATGCATCCGCCACCCGATACGACGGCGTTGTAGATGGGAAGGTTATCGCAAGCGACGGGGTTACGGTTCCGGTTGGATTCTTCGGGATCTTCTACCTGGGTATCTTGAGAAATCGCGGTTAATTTAGCAAGGGAATCCATATCTTTTTCATTATAGTACATTTGTTCTTATTCTGCAAGTAGCAGTAAAGTCCATTTTTCAGCTTAAAAAATGGAATTGGATGCGGATATAAGGAAATGGACACTAAAGGACTACAAGAACTGAAATGTCATAGTAACGATTCTTCTAGATCACGGAGAAATTAAGAAAACCCCTTCGCTTCCCCTTGGTGTCTTTGTGTCTTGGCAGGTTTCCAACCACGAAGGCAAGAAGAAAACCCTTTCGCTTCACCTTGGCGGCTTTGTGTCTTGGTGGTCTACTAACCACGAAGGCACAAAGGCACGAAGAAAACCCCTTCGCTTCCTCTTGTTGTCTTTGTATCTTGGTGGTTTTCTAACCATAAAAGCACAAAGGCACGAAGAAAATCCCTTCGCTTCACCTTGGCGGCTTTGTGTCTTGGTGGTCTACTAACCACGAAGGCACAAAGGCATTCTAAGAACTCCGCGTTTGGTTACGATCCGGTGCCGGTGTAACTGTTCACCCCCAGGGTCCACACCCGGTACATCAACGCGAACAGGCCGATCCCGATGATGGGACTCAAATAAATCCAAGCCGATATTTCTCCGGGCCGGAGGAAGAACTGCGCCGGATAGAAGGCGATGAACCCGATTGGAATGACGAAGGTGAAGAGGAAGCGGAACACGCCGTCGAAAATTGTGATCGGATACGGCGCGAACTCGCGCAATTTCCAGGCCAAGGCCAGCATCGGGTAGGAATTTATCACCCAAAAGGCCGCGCAGCCCGCCGTCACGGCGACGGCGATCACCACCAGCGATCCGCCGAACACCGCGATTCCCAGCAGCAACAACTTGTCCGCCGTCCATTCCAACCGCAATTGGACGGAGGCGTACACCATCAGAGCTATGCCCGCCGCCAATTGGGTAAGGCCTTTAATGTCGAACCGGTCGGACATGTAGTAGAAAAGCATGTTCAAGGGGCGGAAATAATATTTCAGGAAATCCCCGGATTGCACCTGGAAGCGGATGAACCAGATGTTGTCGAAGAAGATCTGCATCGGGGAGAGGGCGATCAGATAGAAGGCGTAGATGAACACCAGCTCAATCAGACTCCACCCCGCCAGGCTGGGAATGGTTTCGAACAGGACGACGAAAACGCTGAGCGTGATCAGGCTGTTGAAGAACATCCCGATCGAGCTGATGAAAAAATCCGCCCGGTACTGCATCTGGGCCTTGATGTACTGGGCCTCGATCAGGAAATACAGCCGCAAGTATCTTGCGATCGTCCGCATCGCCTAGCCTCCCGCCACCCGCAGGACTTTGACGGCCCGGGTGTACACCAGCCGGGTGAGCGCGTAGGTCGCCCCCAGCCAGAAGGCCTGCACGGCGATCATCCGCAGAAACACTGCCAACTCCTGATCCGGCCGGGTCACCATCATCAGCGGCGTGAAGTAGATGGCCTGGAACGGAAGCCACATCAGAACCCGCTGGACCGCCTCCGGAAAGAACTGCAGCGGCAGCAGTGCGCCCGACAGCACGGCGATGATGATCTCCTTGGTGGTGCTCATTCCCCAGATCGCCTCGGTGTAGAACGACATCAATCCGATGATGTAATCGAAGTTAAAATTGATGACGAACGCCAGCGCCAGACTGAGGGGGAAGAACAGCAGGCCCCACCCGAGCGGGATGCTGATTCGCAGCAGGATCATCAGGAGGACGGTCGGGATCGTAACCGAGATCATCGTGGTCGAGGTGAAGCCGAGGTTGACGGCTAACGTATAGAATTGGTAATCCACCGGTTTGGTGAGGAAGATCGCGATCGCTCCGCTCCGGATATCCCCGGCCATGCCGTAATCGGCGTAGGTTTTCAACAACAGAAAGACGGTGCTGCCGAGCGCGACGTAGAGAATCGCCTGATCAAACGTCAGCCCATGAAGCACGGCATTGGTCCCGTAGATGCTGCGCCAGAGGAAATAGGCGATGATCATATACAGGACGTTGCCGATCACGATGAACAGGAAACCCGCCCGGTAGACGACGCCGACCATCATCGCACCGCGCAGGTACGCGAGGTAACCCCTCATTGCAGCGCTCCGTCGTATATCTTTCTCACGACGTTTTCCATCGATATTTCCACGATCCGCACGTCCGTCACCAGAAAGGCCGACATCACGAAAGCCAGCATGTCCGCCAGCGGGTTGCGCGCTTGGTCGATGGTCACATCGGTCCAGAATTCCTCGGTCTGGGCAACGGCGATTCCGTGTTCGGCGCCGAATTTCCCAATCAGTCGATCCTGCAAGGCGGCCAGGGTGGTTTCGGAAAAATCCCGGATTTGCAGTTTCAGCGTGCGGTACGCACCGAACAGCGCATGGACCTTCTTGATATCCCCGTCGTAGAGAATTCTGCCTTTGTCGATGATGATCAGCCGCCGGCACAACGCCTCGACGTCGCCCAGGTCGTGGGTGGTGAGGATGATGGTGGTGTTCCGGGTCCGGTTCAATTCCAGGATCATCGAGCGGATCTTGGCCTTGATGGAAATATCCAGCCCGATGGTCGGCTCGTCGAGGAACACCATCTGCGGATTGTGCAGGAAGGAAGCGGCGATGTCGCACAGCATCCGCTGCCCGAGGGAAAGGGTCCGAACCTGCTGGGAGTGCAGTGCCTTCAATCCCACCAGTTCGTTGAACATCCCCAGGTGCTCGTCGAACATTTTCTGATCGATCCGATAGACCTCTCGCAGGATCTTGAAGGATTCGATCACCGGCAGGTCCCACCATAATTGCGTCCGCTGTCCGAAGACCACCCCCATGATCATCGCCTGGCGGATTCGGTTCTCGTAGGGGGGCAGGCCGTTGACCTTCAGGATCCCCCCGGTCGGCTTGAGGATCCCGGTCATCATCTTGACCGTGGTGGATTTTCCGGCGCCGTTGGGGCCGATGTAGCCGACGATCTCCCCCGGCTCGATGTCGAAGGAGATGCCGTCGACGGCCTTGACCGTGCGATAGTCGCCGGAGAACAGGTCGCGGACGGCGCCCCGCAATCCTTCCCGGCGGTTGAGGATTCGAAAATGCTTGGTTAGGTTTTCGATCTGGATAAGCGGCATGTTTCAATCCATGGAAAAAGAATGCAAAGCCGTACAGCCACTTTGATCTGGGAACCGTTGCACGGATTGTGGGATGATTTTGTGGATCGGGGTTTTGGAACGGCCAAAACCCACCCGCAGTTCGTGGTAACCGGCGAACCCGGGAATTCCGAATGGGTTTGGAACTATTCCATGAGAATATCTGACGGTTGGATACGGTATATATTATCATGAGATCCGGATTTATCAACATTTTTTTGGGGGGATGTTTTTTCACTCGAAAATGCCACGTTTCGCCCTCCTCCCCAACGAATGGAAAGCCGCGAAAACCATGGCTATACGGTCGATTCCTGAACATTACCCCGCCGACCGCACCAGCCGCGTAGGCTCGGACCGGATCCACAAAGCCCACAGCCGGCCCTTTCCAGGTATGATTCCCATCCATTGCCTCGGAGGCTTGCAGGCAAACGTCAGGGGACTCCTGCGGGGAACATGGGAAATCGAAAGGAGGTTGCATTCATGCTGGCGAAACAAGCGTTCGGAAAAACCGGCCATGAAAGCTCCCGCTGCCTGTTCGGCGCGGCGGCGCTTTCCGGCGTGACCCAGGCCGTCGCCGAAAGGACCCTGGAAGTCCTGCTGCGGCACGGCGTAAACCACATTGACGTCGCCGCCTCCTACGGCGAGGCCGAGTTGCGAGTCGGCCCCTGGATGAAGCGCCAGCGGGGGGACTTTTTTCTGGCGACCAAGACCGGCGAACGCGGCCGCACCAAGGCGCGGGATGAAATCCGCCGTTCCCTGGAACGCCTGCAAACCGACCGCATCGACCTAATCCAATTGCATGCGGTGCAAACGATGGAAGAATTGGAGGCCGCGCTCGGGACGGACGGCGCGCTGGAAGCCGCGGCCGATGCGCGCGCGGAAGGGCTGGTGCGCTTTATCGGCATCACCAGCCACGGGCTGCTGGCGCCGGCGGTGCTCCTGCGCGCACTGGAGCGCTTCGAGTTCGCCTCGGTGCTGCTTCCGTACAACTACCCGCTGATGCAGAATCCGGAATATGCGGCCGGCTTTGATCGCCTGGCGGGGGTTTGTGCGGGACGCGGGGTCGCGCTGCAGACCATCAAATCGATCTGCCGGCGTCCGTGGGGGGAGGGTGCCGAGCACACAACCACGACTTGGTATGAACCGCTCACCGAGAAAAAAAACATCGATCTGGCCGTCCGTTTTGTCCTTGGCCGTCCGCAATTATTCCTCAACACCGTGTCCGACGTCGCATTGCTCCCTCGCGTCTTGGAAGCCGCCAGCCGGTTCTCGGGAACGCCGGAGGATTCGGAGATGCAAAAAATGGCGGCGGATCTCGCGATGCGCCCGCTCTGGGCGCCGGAAGAGTAAATTGAAAACTTAAAAGAGGCGCGGATCGAAAAGAGCAGGAGTATTTTTCAATACGGAATGCAACTACTCACCTTCCCATGTTCTACCGAGGGAACAGTTCATTCTTCCATCCCATCCCTCCTCCCCCGTCCCTCGCAACCTCCACTCGCGAATGCTTCGCACTGGGGGATCGCCGATGCTCATCCCTCGAGTGGGCAGGCGCTCGGGACACTCCCGCCTCCCTTCCCGTTATACGGGAAGGGAGGCGGGGGAACGAGGGGGGAGGTAGGATGGGATGGAAAGGCGGTGCTTTTCTTACCCTATCGGCGGGGATGCGGGGATTAGCACAGGAACGGGTGAGCAGCTACTACGGAATAAGCAAAGCGGAAATGAAGAAGATAATCCAAGATTACAGCCGTCCGCCCTGCGCCGGATCGGTCGATGAGGCCGCCGTTCCACCGCGTCCGGTCCAATCGGTGTGGAAGGATTCCCCGCGCGGGCGGTCGGTCCGTTCGTAGGTGTGCGCGCCGAAAAAATCCCGTTGGGCCTGGATCAAATTGGCGGGCAGCCATCCGCGGCGGTAGCCGTCGTAGAAATTCAAGGCGCTCGACATGGCGGGAACCGGGATGCCCCTCCCGGCCGCGGCGGCAACCACCCTCCGCCATGCGGTTTGGGCGGCCTCCACGTGAACCTGGAAATAGGGAGCCAGGAGAAGGTTGGCGAGGTCCGGTGTCCGCTCGTAGGCGTATCGAATCTTCTGAAGGAAGTTCGAACGGATGATGCATCCTCCCCGCCACAACGCCGCGATCCGGCCGTAGTTCAGGTCCCAGCGGTATTCGCGGGCGGCGGCCCGCAACAGCATGAACCCCTGCGCGTAGGAGATGATTTTCGCGGCGAAGACCGCCGCTTCAAGATCCGCCAGGAAATTCCGCGGGGGATCGACCGGGGGAGGTTTCGGTCCGCGTAAAACCTTGGCCGCCGCAAGCCGCTCCTCCTTGAGCATCGACAGCGACCGGGCGGAGACCGCTTCGCCGACCATCGTCAGCGGGACCCCAAGTTCCTGCGCGGATGCCGCCGCCCAGCGGCCGGTCCCCTTTTGTCCGGCCGCGTCCAAAATTCTTTCCACCAACGGCGATCCATCTTCATCGCGGAAGGCCAGGATCTGCGCGGTGATCTCCACCAGGAAGGAATTGAGCCTGCCTTTGTTCCAGCCGGCGAAGACAGCGCTCATCGCCTCGGGCGAAAGCCCCAACCCTTCCTTCATCAGGTGGTACGCTTCGCCGAGGAGCTGCATATCGCCGTACTCGATCCCGTTGTGCGCCGTTTTCACGAAGTGGCCGGCTCCGTCCGGGCCGACCCAATCGCAGCAAGGCTCTTCGCCGCCCGCTTCCCCCGGCACCCGGGCGGCGATTGCCTGCAAGATCGGCCGGACGGCTTCCCAAGCCTGCGGCGACCCGCCGGGCATGATCGACGGGCCATGCCGCGCCCCTTCTTCCCCCCCGGAAATCCCGATTCCGAGATAATGCAATCCCTTCGCTTCCAGGTGCGCGGCGCGGCGGATGGTGTCGGCGAAATGGGAATTGCCGCCGTCGATCAATACGTCGCCGGGCTCGAGCAGCGGAACCAAGCGCCCGATGAGCTCGTCGACCGGGGCGCCGGCCTTGACCATCATCATCACCCGGCGCGGCTTGCGGAGTGCACCGACCAATTCCCCGATTGTCCGGGCGCCGATGACCCGCGTGCCGGAGGCGCCCCCCCGCAGAAACGATTCCATTTTCGATACGGTCCGGTTGTGGACGGCCGCGGTGAAACCATGGTCGTCCATGTTGAGGACCAGGTTTTGCCCCATCACCGCCAATCCGATCAGCCCGATGTCCGCCTGATTCAATGTCATCCCTTTCGGCGCGCCGACCGTCCCGCCCCGCGGAAACCGGGCATACGGGCTTCCGCGGGACGCGGGAATCCCGGAGGGCGCGCTATTTCTTTTCTTCTTTGCGGATCATCCGCAAGATATGCGCGACGACTTCCTCCTTGGGACGCGCGATATCCGCGACCAGCGCATCGACGGGTTCTTCCAATGCCTCGAACTGGCTGCGCAGCATGCCGGGCTTCATATAATGATCGCTCCGCGCGCACATCCGCGAGTGGATCAGAACGTAATCCCCTTTCAAGTAGACCACCCGAATCCCTTGGTTGCCGGCGAGCAGGGCCTCACGGTACTTCTGTTTGAGCGCGGAACAGGCCAAAACCGGATGGCGCCCCTCGTGCAGCGTCCTCCCCAGCAGATCGTGCAGGGCAGCCAGCCAAGGCGCCCGGTCCGCATCGTCCAGTGGAATCCCCGACGCCATCTTGGCGACGTTATCCGGCGGATGAAATCCGTCGGCGTCGAAAAAATCCCAACCGAGACGATCCGCCAGCGCCTTGCCGACCGTGGTTTTTCCGGATCCCGCCACGCCCATGACGATCAGGCCCCGTACGCGCATGCCGTCTTCCTCTCTGCCATCTCGGATTATCCGGTTAAATTCGAAAGATATCATACCATCCGGACACGCCCCTCATCCTGCGCCCCGGGCAGAACGCCCGAGGGCAGGCTTCGACCGCCTTCTCCCGGCACAAGCCGGGAGAAGGACGGGGTGAAAGCGGCAATCGACTTATAACTCAGCGGCAGATAAGGACGGACGAGCCAGGGTCAACAAATAACGTAATTGCTAAGCATCCCGCCATCATCCAATCCTCACTCCCCTACCCCTTCACCCCTTCCCCCTCTCCTGGCGCCTGCCCTCGCGAAGCGGGGGTATGCCAGGAGAGGGGTAAAGTCTGTCCTCGAGCGGAGCGAGGGGAGGGACTGGAGATAGAGGTGAGGATGGAAAACGGCCGGTTATCCTTTCGATATTAGACAGGCTGAGCAATACCCAAATCACTAAGTGGCTTCCGCGCCGGTCCTAGCGCGCCAGCCATCCGCCGTCGACCGGCACGATCGCGCCGTGCAGGTAATCCGACGCGGAGGACGCCAGGAAAACCGCGATTCCCTTAAGATCGTCCGGAATTCCCCAGCGTCCGGCCGGAATCCGCTCGAGGATCGCCGCCGAGCGTTTGGGATCCGCGCGCAGAGGGGCGGTGTTTTCGGTGGCCATGTATCCGGGGGCGATGGCGTTGACGTTGACGCCGCGCGCCGCCCATTCGTTGGCCAGCGCGCGCGTGATCCCGGCCACGGCGCTCTTGGCGGCCGTGTAGGAGGGGACAAGGATTCCCCCCTGGAACGCAAGCATCGAGGCGACGTTGATGATCTTCCCCCGTCCGGCTGCCAGCATCCCGCGCCCCGCCGCCTGGGAGAGGAAGAACACCGCCTTCAGGTTGATCTGCAACACATCATCCCAGTCCGCCTCGCTGAAATCGGCGGCCGGAGCCCGGCGGATGATCCCGGCGTTGTTGACCAGGATATCCAGCCGGCCCAACTCGGCCACCGTTCGCTCGACCAGCTTGGCCAAGTCCGTGCGTGATGCGTCTTTCAGGTCGCAAACAATCGGCAGGCAGCGCCGCTCCAACGCCCCCACTGCCTGGCAGGTTTCCGCCATATCGCCGCGGCCCAGCGCGGCAATATCCGCCCCCGCTTCGGCGAGGCCCAGCGCAATCGCCCGGCCCAACCCTTGCCGGGCACCGGTCACCAGCGCCACTTTTCCATCCAGGCGAAAGGAATCGAGGATCATCTTCTTCTCCAGTCATCCCCTCATCCCCCATCCCCTTCTCCCAGCTTACGCTGGGAGAAGGGGAGTGAGGGGTTGAGGGGGAGTTTCTCAATGCCCCAGCGCCTTCAACATCGGCACGGTGCGGCCGACCCACGCCAGCGCCGGATCGTCGGCGGTGGCCTGCGTGCGCTGGGTTCCCGCCAGCGCCCACAGGTAGTAGGTCGTGCAGCCGGGCGCGCTGACCACGGTGTGGTAGCCGTTCGGAGCCATCAGGACGGTGTTGTCGCGGATCACGTAGCCGGTGTCCACCTCACCGTTGTAATAGCGCGTCAATCCGAATCCGTCGGCGGGCGAAACCTTGAAGAAGTACAACTCCTCGTGAAACGCCTCCCGCGGCAGATCGTCCTTCTCGTGCCGGTGCGGCGGGAACGTGCTCCAGTTGCCCGAAGGCGTGTAGGTTTCGCCGACGATTAACCGCTGGGCCGGGAGGTCCGGCTGTCCGGCCAGGGTCAGGATCTGGTGGTAGTTGCGGCTGAAGTTGGCCGCGCCCCACACCCCTGTGGTGATCCTCTCTGGGCCGATGACGTACGGATCGGTTTTCAACTCGCTCGGGGCGCTCACCAACAGCGCTTCCAAACGCCCCTGGGCGGTGACGGTAAAGTCGTTTGCGCACGGCAGGTAGACCGAATGGGGTTTGCCGGCGAACACGTTCGGCCGCCCGCCCACCCCGGAAAACGTCCGGGCGCCGGCCTTAACCTCCGCCTTGCCCCCCAGGATGACCAGCAAGCACTCCCGGCCGCCGGTTGATGCCGAATGGGCTTTGCCATCGGGGAGGACGAGCAGCTGCAGATCCAGCAGTTTGAATGGATTGCCCGCAACGCGGTTCAACCCTTCCTTTGCGGGTACGGATTCGAAATACGACATGGCTGCCGCCTTTCTATGATTTTCCGGATTTCGCGCAATCGGCGTCCGGGGCGCCGCACGACCGCGCCGCCCTTCCTCATCCCGCCGCCGCGCCCCGCGCCTTCCGAATCCAGCGCAGGCAGTCGGCGGTCTTGGCCGCGATGCCGTCGAAATCGCGCGCTTGCACCAGCGGCGCGGAGATCAGCTTGCTGCCCATCCCCAGCACCGCCGCGCCGGCCTTGATCCATTCGCTCACGCTTGCCTCGCTCGCGTCGATCCCGCCGGTCGCCAGGAGCCGGTGCCACGGGCACGGCGCCATGACTGCCTTGATGAACTTCGGTCCGCCGACGGCGTCGGCCGGGAAAATCTTGCAGATCTCGGCCCCGAGCTCCTCGGCCGCGGCGATCTCCGTCTCGGTCGCGCATCCGGGCACGTAGAGCAACTTGCGCCGGTTGCACAGGCGCGAGATCTCGGGATTGAGATTCGGACCGACGATGAAATTGGCCCCGGCGGCGAGGTACAGCGCCGCGGTCGGCGCATCCACCACCGAGCCGACACCCAGGATCAAGGCCGGATCCGCCTGGGCGAAGCGCTTCACCAATTCGACGAAGACTGGATACGCCGCCTCGCCGCGGTTGGTGAATTCGAGCGCCCGCGCGCCGCCCCGTGAGCAAGCCGCCGCGATTTCCACCGCGGTGTCCAGGTCGCCGTTGTAAAAAAGCGGCAACAAACCCGTCTCGAGCAAGGTGTTCGTCACGTCCAACCGTTGAAATCTAGCCATGCTCCGATCCTTTCCGCAGGTCTATTCTGCCATGTTTTATACCCGTCATCCCGGCGCGGTTCCGGCCAAGATCCTGCGGAAGGCAAATGAACACCCGCAATGTTCGCCGGATGCCGGCTGACATCACGCCGGCATGACAGCCGACAGGCCTTTCCCACCAGCGTAATTCCGGCTGAGGCCGATTCAGAACCGGCGCGGAGTTTACGCCGGCGCGTTCCCCCTGCCCACCGATACTCCTCCTTCCGCCGAGGAGAAATATGACCAGGCGCATGGGCCTATCGCGAAACCCTGCCCGAGGCGTCGCCCGCCATGAGCTGTTCCACTTCGGCGGCGGAAACGAAGTTCGCGTCTCCGGGGATGCTGTGCTTCAGGCAAGAAGCGGCCGCGGCAAAGCGCAGCGCTTTTTGCGGATCATCCCGGTAGGCCCGCAAGCCGTGGATCAATCCGCCGTTGAAGGCGTCGCCCGCCCCAACCCGGTCCACGATCGGAAGGATATCGTACACGGGCGCGGTGAAGAACCCGCCCTTCGTCCACAACGCGCCGGACCAAGTGTTGCGGCTGGCCGAAAGCGATCCGCGCAGGGTGACCGCCGCCATCTGCAGGTTCGGGAACCGCTGAACCAGCGCCTCGCACACGAATTTGTATTTTTCCGCCTCGACTTTACCGGCGGTCACGTCGGATTCCGGGGCCCGGATCCCAAACACCTTTTCGGCGTCTTCCTCGTTGCCGACGGCCAGATCGCAGTGCGCCACCAGCTCCGCCATCACCTCGCCGGCCGCTTTGCCCCACTTCCAAAGCTTGGCGCGGTAGTTCAGATCGCAGGAAACGGTCCGGCCGAGCCGCTTGGCGGCTTTCACCGCTTCCAGGCAGGTTTCGGCGGCGCTCTGCGAAACGGCGGGCGTGATCCCGGTCCAATGGAACCAGTCGGCGTCCGCGAACACGGCGTCCCAGTCCACCATCCCCGGCCGGATCCCGGCAAAGCTGGAGCCCGCCCGGTCGTAGATGACCTTGCTGCCGCGCTGGGCCGACCCGTTTTCCAGGAAGTAAATCCCGATCCTCTCCCCGCCCCGGATGGCATGGCCGGTCCGGATTCCACGGGCGCGCAATGCGGCAAGACACGCCTCGCCCAGGTCGTTTTGCGGCAGGCGGGTGACGAACTCGGCCTCGTCGCCGAAATCCGCGAGCGACGCCGCCACGTTCGCCTCCCCTCCCCCGTAGACGGCCTCGAAGGAATGCGCCTGCCGAAAACGCAAAAAGCCCGGCGGGGAAAGGCGCAGCATGATTTCGCCGAATGTGACGACCTTCATACACACGCTCCCTTTCCTTTTTCCTCATTCCCTTGGCCCGCTTCCGGCGTTACGAGGAGGGGAGATCGGAGGGAAGGATAGCCATCGAACCCGCTCTGTTCGGCCGCCCGCAGGCCGCCGCCCGGGAAGCTGATCAGATTGACGTCGCGGCGGGCCACCGATTGAACGATCGCCGGCCAGAGCGAGCGCCCGATGCCGATGTGGATGTTCGCCAGGAGAAAGCCGAGGGTCGGGCGCGGACGGGCGGTCCCGGATTCCCCCCCGGAGTTGGCCCGCCCATGCACCGGATTATGCGCCATCACCTGCATCCTTTCCGGATCCGACTCCGGGAAAAGGTGTCATCGCGGGCTTTGCGGAACACGCCGGTGCGACTCTCCCGGCTTCCGCAAGCCGATTGGGGGATGCCTCAGGATTATACTCAGCCGCCGCCCGACCGGCTGTCCGCGCCGCCGGGAGAATCAAGAATATCCGCGCCGGACGGCTTCCTCGAGAATGGCTTCGGTGGCGGTGGCGCCGATCCGCGCGGCGCCGAGGGCGCGGAAGCGCAGCAGATCGTCGAGGGTCCGGATCCCTCCGGCCGCCTTCACCTGAACGCGGGGGTCGGCGTGCGCGCGCATCAGGGAGACGGCGTGGTCCGTCGCGCCGCGGGAGGCGTAGCTGCCGTCCGGTTGTTTGACGTATCCGTATCCGGTCGAGGTTTTTATGAACGCCACCCGGATTTCCGAACAGATTTCGCAAAGCCGGACGATCTGATCGTCGGACAGGAAGTCCGTTTCGAAGATCACCTTGAGGATGGCGCCGCCCGCGGCGCAGGCGCCGTTCACCACGCGGATTTCCGCGGAGACGTAATCCCAATCCCCGCCGAGCGCCTTGCCGATGTTGATCACCATGTCGATCTCGGACGCGCCATCCCGAACGGCTTGACGCGTCTCGGCGACCTTGATCCCCGCCGCGCTGTTGCCGTGCGGAAACCCGATCACCGAGCACACCCCCACGCCGGACCCTGCGAGTGAATCCCGGGCCAGGGCAACGGCGTACGGCTTCACACACGCGGTCGCGGTTTTATACTTCCCGGCCAACGCGCAGCCGTCGAGGATCTGTCCGTCGGTAAGAATCGGTTGCAGGAGGGAGTGGTCGATCATTTTCGCGAGCATGTGCATGGTAATGGATCCCTTTTCAGTCATCGGCAGCCTCGTGAGGTATCTTTGGTGCGTGTTGTCCTAGGGGATTATATTCAATATTGGTTGTATCTCCTCAGCCCCCCGTCTTTGCCCTTTCCTCACCCCCAACCCCACAACCCCTTCCCCCTCTCCTGACTTATGCCAGGAGAGGGGGAAGGGGCCAGGGGATAGGGGT
>JAFGKK010000109.1 GCA_016928575.1 Anaerolineales bacterium | reverse complement strand
CCTGGACCCCCGATAAACCCACTCGGGGGTGACAACCCCTCGTCATGCCCGCGTGTTCGTAGCGGGCATCCAGGAACCATCGGAGTGTATCCTGAACCGTCCGCCCTGGATCCCCGATAAACCCACTCGGGGATGACGGCCCCTTATAAGGCCTCGATCCCTTCATTCGATATCAAGGACCTCCTCGCGCATGTCGAACACTTTGGACAGGGCAAGGAGGGTCATGGAATTGCGCATCCGCCCCGTTCGGACCGCCTCGCGGACCTCCGCCAGCGTCAGTTCACGGCAATCCAAATCTTCCCCCTCGTCCAACTTCGGCTCGTGGACCTTGCGGACGCCTAGCGCCAGGAAGTGATGGGCCCGGTTGTCAAGGAACGCCGGCTGGGCGAACGACCAGCCGAGCGATTTCCACTCGCGGGCGGCGCAGCCCGTCTCCTCGTCCAGCTCCCGCATCGCCGCCTGCAAGGGGGCTTCCCCCGGATCGATCAACCCGGCCGGGATTTCCAGCGACTGCCGGCGCACGCCGAACCGGAACTGACTGACGGCGAGGATCCGCATTTCGTCCGTCAGCGCGACGACGTTCACCCATTCCGGGGTCTCGAGGACCACAGCCCGGAAATTTTTCTTATTGCGCGGGTTCTCGACCCAATCAAACCGCGCCTTGAAGATTTTCAAATCCGGCCCCGGCTCGGAACGGACGACCTTCCAGGACCGTTGGTTTTCCTGTCCGGACGGCTTCATGCGCATCCTCCGCAAGCGCGGATCGAAAAAAGCTGTCCGCGCCCGGCCCGATTCCATCCGGCACCGAGCGCGGGAACGGATCCGGCTTCTTGTGGCGCCCGGACCGGGAGATCCCCGCGGGCGGATTCAATCATACAACCGGAGGATCGTCAAAAACCTCAGCCCGGCATCCCCCCCGCCCGCACCGGCCGCCCCCGCCGAAGAATCCTCCCGCCCGGCGCGCGTTGACTTCCCTATTATGGTAAGTTATCATACAAGTTACAGCCGATGAAACCGTCGCTCGCCCGCGTCAAGCGGGCCCGGGTCAAGGATCAGGTCTTCCGCCAGCTGCGCGATCAGATCGTCGGCGGCGCTTGGCCGCCGGGATCCAAGATCCCCTCCGAGAACGCCCTCACCCGCCGGCTGGGGGTGAGCCGGGTTTCGCTGCGCGAGGCCCTGCACATGCTGGCCTCGCTCGGCTTGGTCGAATCCCGGCAGGGCGGCGGTACGTTCGTCAAGCGCTACTCGGGGGACATCCTCTTCAACCCCCTTTTCCCGATGATCGTCCTCGACAAAACCGACCTGCTCGAGGTCCTCGAATACCGGAGGATCGTCGAGAAGGGAACCGCCGCCCTGGCCGCCGAAAAGGCGGGCGAAAAGGAGATCGCCGAACTGGAATCCGCCTACCGGACGATGACCAAGACAAAAGGAAGGCTGCGGGAGTTCGCCCGCGCGGACCTGGATTTTCACTTCGCCCTGGCCCGGGCGACGGGCAATCCCATCATCGTCAAGGTGAACGACATCATCAAAAGCGTGTTGAGCGTTTCGATGGACCGGATCGTCAGCACGCTCGGGGTAAGCGACGGATTGGCTTACCACAAACGGATCGTGGAGGCCGTCAAGGCGCACGATGCGCCCCTCGCGGAATCGCTCATGGAGGAGCACGTGACCCGCACGATCCGCCGTCTGAAAGCGAGGAACCGGAATGGCTGACGCACGGAACGGCCGGCGGACCGACGACATCCGCTCCCTGGAACGGACCGCATCGAAGTTGCGCGAGCACGTGGTGCGGATGATCGGCGTGGGCAAGGCGGGCCACCTGGGCGGTTCGTGCTCGCTGGCGGAGATCGCGGCGGCCCTGTATTTCCGCGCCATGCGGTTCGACCCGAAGAACATCGCCGATCCGGACCGGGACCGCCTGCTGCTCAGCAAGGGGCATTCGGTGCTGATCCAATACGCGGCGCTGATCGAACTCGGCGTGATTCCGCTCGCGGAGCGGGAAAAGGTGAAGACTCTGGGCGGCATGCTCCAGGGCCATCCCGACATGGACAAGACCCCCGGGATCGAAGCCGTCACGGGATCGCTTGGCCAGGGGCTTTCGATCGGGGTGGGCATGGCGCTGGCGCTGCGCCTGGACCGCCGCGGCGCGCGCGTGTTCGTGATCATGGGCGACGGCGAGCTGGCGGAGGGCCAGCTTTGGGAGGCGGCGATGGCCGCGGCCCGCTTCGGTTTGGACCGCATCACCGGCATCGTCGACCGCAACCGGATCCAAGCCACCGGCCCGACGCGGGAAGTTTTCGAGATCCCGCAGATCGAGGAGAAGTGGCGGGCCTTCGGCTGGAACACCCTCACCGTCGACGGCCACAGCATCCCCGCCGTCCTCGACGCGCTCGACCGCGCCTCCGGCATGCACGGCGCGCCGACGGTCATCGTCGCCGATACGGTCAAGGGCAAGGGCATCTCGTTTGCGGAAGACACCGCCGCCTTCCATAACGGGATCCTGACCCAGGGGCAATACGACTTGGCGCTGGCCGAACTGCAGGCGGCCCAGGCGGCGCCGGAGGAAGGAAGGTCCGCATGACCATCCCCACGAATCCCCGCTCAGCCTACGGCGAAGCTCTGGTGGCCCTCGGCGCAAAGGACCCGCGCGTCGTCGCGCTGGATGCGGACCTGAGCAAATCCACGCAATCGATCATGTTCAAAACGGCGTACCCGGACAGGCACTTCGAAATGGGGATCGCGGAACAGAATATGGTGTCCACCGCCGCGGGATTGGCGCTGGCCGGAAAAATCCCCTTCCTGCATTCCTTCGCCGTCTTCGCCTCCGGCCGCGTTTACGATCAGCTGCGCAACTCCGTCTGCATCCCCAACCTTGACGTCCGGATCTGCGGATCCAGCTGCGGGCTTTCGGATTTCGGAGACGGCAAAACCCACCAATCCGTGGAGGACGTCGCCCTGATGCGCGCCCTGCCCAACATGAGCGTGCTCTGCCCGGCTGATTCGCTCGAGCTAGCCGCGATGATGGAGTGCATTCTGGAGTGGCGGGGGCCCGTCTATCTGCGCGTCAACCGCAACGACCTGCCCTTCACCACCTCGCCGGATTCGGCCTACCGCATCGGCCAGATCACGCCCCTGCGCGACGGCGACGACGCGGCGATCTTCGCTTCGGGGGTGATGGTCTCCGCCGCCCTGGACGCGGCCCGGATGCTGGACGCCAAGGGCGTTTCCGCGCGCGTGCTGAACGTGGGCACGATCAAACCCTTGGATGGGGAAGCCGCGGTCCGCCATGCGGCGGGCGTCCGCGCCATCGTCGCCGCCGAGGAGCACAGCGTCATCGGCGGGCTCGGCTCGGCTTTGTTGGAAGCCCTGCGCGGCGCGCCGCACGCGCCGGTCGAATTGATCGGGATCGGCGACCGGTTCGGCCTGTCGGCGGAAAGCTACGGCGCGCTGCTCGCGCATTTCGGCCTTACCGCCGAGGCGATAACCTCGGCGGTCCTGACACTCTTGGAGGGATGACCATGGACATCGGATTCATCGGCCTCGGAATCATGGGGAAGCCGATGGCGAAGAACCTCATCGCCGCCGGCCATTCGCTGACCGTGTTCGACATCAATCCGGCGCCTATCCGCGAATTGGCGGAGGCGGGCGCCAAGGCAGCCGGGTCCGCGCAGGAGGTGGCCGCGCAGTGCGCCCTGGTGATCACCATGCTGCCCAACTCGCCGGACGTGAAGGAGGCCGCGCTCGGAAAAAACGGCCTGATCCACGGCGCCAAGCCCGGAAGCATCCTGGTGGATATGAGTTCGATCGCGCCGCTCGCGGCTCAGGAGATCGCCGCCGCCCTGGCGCAAAAGGGAATCGACATGCTCGACGCCCCGGTCTCCGGGGGCGAGCCGAAGGCGATCGACGGAACCCTCGCAATCATGGCCGGCGGCAAGCCGGAGGTGTTCGAGAAGGTGAAGGACGTCCTGCTGAAGATGGGTTCGAGCGCAGTCCTGTGCGGCGGGGTCGGCGCGGGCAACGTCGTCAAGCTCGCCAACCAGATCATCGTCGCGCTCAACATCGCGGCCATGTCGGAGGCCTTCGCCCTGGCCGCCAAGGCCGGCGTGGATCCGCAGGCCGTGTTCTCCGCGATCCGGGGCGGACTGGCGGGCAGCACCGTGCTCAACGCGAAGGCCCCGATGGTCCTTGCGGGCAACTACAAGCCCGGCTTCCGGATCGAACTGCACATCAAGGACCTGCAGAACGCGCTGGATACGGCCCACAGCCTCGCCGTGCCCGTGCCGCTGACGAGCCAAATCATGGAGATCCTGCAGGCCCTGCGCGTGGATGGAAAACAGAAGGACGACCACGGCGGGATCATCCAGTTTTATGAAAAAATCGCGGGGATAAAGATCCGCGCGGGCGGAACGCAGTCATGAGCGGGCGATTGGCCGGCAAGGCGGCGTTGGTGACGGGCGCCGCCCAGGGCTTGGGCGCGGAAATCGCGCGCGCCTTCGCCCGCGAGGGCGCCCGCGTCTTCCTCGGCGACGTGAACGAGGGCGCGGGCAAGGAAACCGCGCGGGCTATCGCCGGCGCGGAATTCCTGCTCCTGGACGTGACCTCGGAAGAAAGCTGGAGATCCGCACTCGGGGCGGTGGTTTCCCGGGCCGGCCGGATCGACGTGCTGATCAACAACGCGGGGATCAACATCCGCAAGGACATCGAGGAGATGGACGAGGAATCGCTTGACCGGATGTTGGCGGTCAACGTCAAGGGCCCGTTCCTCGGCATCAAGCACGCCCTGCCGCTCATGCGCGGGTCGGGCGGTGGGGTGATCCTCAACATGTCCTCGATCTGCGGGCTGATCGGCCACCGCTACACGAACGAGGCCTACGCGGCGGCGAAGGGCGCTGTGACTCTGCTGACCAAATCCGTCGCCGTGCGCTGCGCCAAAGACAACATCCGCTGCAATTCGGTCCATCCCAGCACCGTCGACACCCCGCTGGTCCGCCAAGTCCTGCAGGATCCGGCGCGCCGGGCCGAGCGCCTCGGCGAGGTTCCGCTCGGCCGGCTGGCTGCCGCCGCGGACGTGGCGGCGGCATTCGTGTACCTGGCCTCCGACGAGGCGGCCTTCGTCAACGGGGTATCCTTCCCGGTCGACGGGGGCGTCACCGCGGATTAGCGCGCCGATCGGTACCGCACAATTCCCTCCGGTTGAAAGATTTCGGCCGCAAAAAGCACACGGGACACAAAGGAAGCCCGGTGATTTCCTTTGTGCCCAGTGTGTTTTTTTTGCCCCAAGATCATCAACTCCAATGGTTATCCTTGGGGGCGCCTGAAGGATATTGCTTTAGGAAAGACGTGGGCCGTTAACGTAAGGGGAAACGCCAATCGGAAGCAATACCAAATAAATCGATCTCCTCAGCCTCTCCCTCATCCCCTCGCTCCCCCTCTCCCAGCATAAGCTGGGAGAAGGGGATGGGGGTTGAGGGATTGACAAAAAAGGGGGAGTAGGGGTCAGGAGGGTAAAGTGAGAGTAGATACAATAACGCACCATATCCGATCCGCCTGATCGATGTCGGCAGGAAAATTCGGTAACCGGAGCCTTTTTTCCGCCCTCATCCCGTCCTCCCGCCACTGCCCGGCGGGATAAATTCTCCGGGCTTGCCTCCGCATGCACGGTCTTGGCATCGAGAGTCAACCGATGTGGATCGCCAGGGGGAGGCTTCGTGAGAAGGCGGCGCGGGGGTTTATTTCTTCAACGTTTGATACGCGGCGTTGATCTGCTTCATCTTCTTTTCCGCGATTTCCTTGTATTCCGGCGCCAGTCCAGCCACTTTATCCGGATGGTACATTTGCGCCAGCTTCCTGTACGCGGAGGTGATTTCGCTTTGGTTGGCCGGCGGACGGATTTTGAGAACCGCGTAAGGATCGGCGGATTCCCCCTCCGCCGGCGGGTATCCGGCTTCATCTCCCGGATATGCCCCGCGGGAAGCATGCGGCCGACCGCCGGAATCACAAGCCCCTCGGTCCTCGCCGCCGGACTTGCGGAACGCCCGGCGGGCCTCCCGCAGAACCAGCCTGTAGAACCCGGTCGACAGCAGGAAGATGATAAGGGTGACGAGGATTTCGGTCCAACCGATTCTCATGCCGATCCTCTCCGGTGGAATCAAGGCGCGCCGCCAGCCCATCCCGCGGTCTTTCTCCGCCGGATCACGCCTTGCTTTCCTTCGGCGGCTTAGCGGAAAACGTCCTCCGCCTTCGGACGGAGAAGCTCTGCGAGCGAGGATTCCCGCAGGCGGTAGGGGAAACCGCGGGCGTGCACCACCGGCAGGGCTTCATCCGCCTGCCCCATTAAAAGCGACGCGGCCGATGCCAGCTCGTCGGCTGCGGCCACCTGGGTTGCCTGCAACCGGTAGTCATAAAGGTCCATTCGCCCGCGCAGGTCTACCAGCGCCGGCAATCCCGCCGCCCCGATCGCCACGCCGACGGTTCCGTTGCGCCAGGCGCGGCCGTGCGAGTCGTTGACGATTACACCGATGTCCGCCCCCGCGGCCTGCTTCATCCTTTCGCGCAGGCGCCGGCAGGAGGAATCCGGATCCTCGGGCAAGAGCAGCACCCATTCCCCCTCTCCGGCCCCGGATCCGACGTTCGACCGATCCACCCCGGCGTTGGCGCAGACGAAGCCGAGCCGGTGCTCGACCACCAGCAGGCCCGGCCGCGCGCGCAGCACCTCGCGGCTCTCGCGCAGGACGACCTCGACAAACCGCGGATCCTTGCCGCACTTTGCGGCCAGCGAGACGGCGCGGACCGAGGGAGTGACGCCGGCTAAGTTCACCAAACGCCCTTCGCCTTTGGAAACGATTTTCTGGGCAAGGATCAGAACGTCCCCGTCCTCCAACCGCAGGCGGCTGGATTTCAGGGACTCGAGGATTAATCCGGCGAGGTCGTCTCCCGGCTCGACGAGCGGCAGGCCGGACAGCGCGGTCAGCCGCAAAGTGCGTCCCGTCGCCAAGGGTTGTTCCGTCCGCGGCTACCGGGAAACCCCGGTGATGCGGATGCCCGCCAGGCGCGCGCGGTAGCGTTTGTTGATCCCGAGCAGGATCGGGGTGATGCCCTCGACCGCGATCGAATTTTTCAGTCCTCCGGCGTCGTAGGCGGTCATCCCGGCGGCTTCCACCATCCGCATCGCGGAGACCTTGGCCTCGGCGTCGTCGCCGCACACCAGCACGTCGCAATCGATTTCCCGGTCCGGATCGCCGAGGTATTCGGCCGAAACGTTTTGAAAGGCCGCGACTACCCGCACTTCGGGGCCGAGCTGTTCCTGGGCTTCCAGGCTGGAGGATCCGCCCGGCGGAAGCTCCATCTGCGCGGGCATTTGGGGATTGATGCACACCCCGACGTTGATGAGGATTTTGCCGGCGAGGGCCGGCCGGATGCTTTCGAGTATCTCCTTTTGCGCGGCGTAGGGAACCGCCAACACCGCCAGATCCGCCTGCCGGGCGGCATCGGCGTTTTCGGCTCCGGAAATGAGTCCGGGTTCGCCGAGCTTGAGGTTCAATTCCGCACAGCGTTCCGCCGCCTTTTGGGCCGAGCGCGAACCGATCAGCACCCGGTACCCGGAGCGGACCCAGCGCATGGCCAAACCCCCGCCCTCGGCGCCGGTCCCCCCGATGACGGCCAAGGTCAGCAATATGTTGTTCGACACGATAGCGCTCCTTTCCTTGCCCCGGGGAGTAAGAATGGGAACCGACGATGCAGAAAGAGAAAGATGATGGCAGACCGCTCCCGGGTGCGAGAACCCTATTCTACGATATTCCGCCCTGATGACAACCGGAGAAGGGGTACTACCCCACTCCTTCCTCCCCCGCCCAACCCTCCCCCATTTGCACCTCGGACATCATTTGAAGCAGAACATCCCATCAAGGGGCAAATGGGGGACAACAAAGGAGGGGGAGGATTAGGGAGGGGAGCCTCAATCAAACGCCGGCGGCATCGCCGAATCCGCGCAACGCGCGAACACTGCCTGCAGGATCCGCAGCGAGGTCCGTCTTTCGGACAGCGCGGGGATTTCCTCGATTCCGAAAAAACCGGCCGCGCTGGTCTCGTCGCTCGGGTGCGGCTCCCCGCCCAGGTCGTCGCACAGAAATACGATCTTGTAGACGTGCATCACGTCGCGGTCCGCGTCCTCGCGGTTGGCGTCGAACACGCCGGCGACGCGGGCGGCGCGCGCTTCCACGCCGCTTTCCTCACGCACCTCGCGCTCGACCATCGCCGAAGGCAACTCGCCCACATCCCCCCACCCTCCGGGCAGGCACCAGCCGCCGTCGGATCGTTCCCGCACCAGCAATATCTTTCCGCCGCGGAAGACGGCCCCGCGCACGTCGATCTTGGGGGTGGCGTACCCGCGCGGTGCGAGAAACACCCGCATGACCGATTCGCGAGGCAGCGCCGCATGTTCGGCCGTGATTTCCGCCGCGATCTCCGTCAGGCGCCGATACCTCTGGCGGTGATAATCGTCCGGCGCGTAGTGCAATCCGGTCTGCGCCAGAGCCTGGATCTCGCGGGCCCACTCCAGCCAGCGGGGCAGATGCCGGTCGGGATGATCCGTCATGCGACAATCTCCTTATCTGCGATTGAGCCCCCTCCCATCTTCCCCCGTTAGCCCACCGGAGAAACAACCGCCTTTGGAAGGGGCCGACTCTTCAGCGCTAACGGGGGAGGAGAGAGGAGGGGGAGGATGGGAGGGGGTTCACCCTTTCACCACCGCCGCCGGCCTCAGCCGCGCCACTTTCTTCCCAATTCCGGCGCCGCACACCGCGGCGACAACGCGGTCGACGTCCTTGTAGGCCTGCGGCGCCTCCTCCGCCAGCCCGGGCAGGGAGCCCGCCCGCACGCGCACGCCGCGCTGTTCGAGCTCGCCGCGTAGTTTTTCGCCGCGGATCTCGCGCTTGGCCTTGGCGCGGCTCATCAGCCGGCCGGCGCCGTGGCAGCACGAGCCGTAGGAGAGCTCCATGCCGGCCGGGGTGCCGAGCAGAACCCAGGAGGCCGTCCCCATCGAGCCGGGGACGAGCACCGGCTGGCCGAGGGCCCGGTAGTCCGCGGGGATATCCCCGCCGCCGGGGCCGAAGGCGCGGGTCGCGCCTTTGCGGTGGACGCAAACCTTGCGCTTGCGGCCGTCGATCGTATGGGTTTCAATCTTAGCCATGTTGTGGGCGATGTCGTAGACCTGACACAATTCCCAGCGCGCTCCCTTCCCCCCGAACACTTCCTCGAAACTTCGGCGGGCGTGATGCGCCAGCACTTGCCGGTTGGCGAAGGCGAAGTTCGCCGCGGCCTTCATCGCCCCGAGGTAGGCCCGGCCTTCGGGGGAGCCGATCGGCGCGCAGACCAGCTCGCGGTCCGGCAGGCGGATGCCGTAGCGCCTCACCGCGGATTGGAAGCTCTGGACGTAGTCGGTGCAGATCTGGTGGCCGAAGCCGCGCGATCCGCAGTGGATCTGCAAAGCGAGGCGCCCCTCGCGCAATCCCATCGCCTCCGCCGCGGCCGCGTCGAACACCTGCTCGACCACGTCCACCTCCAGGAAGTGGTTCCCCGCCCCGAGCGTGCCCAACTGACCCCGGCCGCGCTCCTTGGCGCGGGCCGAGACCTGTTCCGGATCGGCCCCTTCGAGGCAGCCGCCCTCCTCGGTGCGCTCCACGTCGTCGGCCAGGGCATATCCCTTGCGCAAAGCCCACCGCGCCCCTTCCCGGCATACCCGGTCCAATTCGTCGGTGGTCAGCGGGACGCTGCCTTTTTCGCCCACGCCGCTCGGGCAATTGCGGTATAGCGCGGTGGCCAAATCCGCAAGATGCGGTTCGGCCTCCTCCCAGGGCAGCGTAGTGGAAAGCAGGCGAACGCCGCAGTTGATGTCGTACCCGACCGCGCCGGGCGAGATCACCCCCTCGTCCAAATCCGCCGCCATCACGCCGCCGATCGGCATTCCGTACCCCTGGTGCACGTCCGGCATCACCACCACCCGCCCCGCCAACCCGGGCAGGCAGGCGACGTTCACCGCCTGCTCCACCGACAGGTCGCCGAGCGCGTCCTCGAGCAGCGCGTCGTCGGCGATGATCCGCACCGCCGTTTGCATGTCGCCGCGGTGCGAGGCGGGCAGATCCCAAAGATACTCGCCGGCTTTATGGAAATCGGTTTTAGAGGCCATGGCCAATCTCCGCGCTTCTCCCGCAAAAAGACCGAAAGTCGGGCGGGCAGGGCTCACAAATAACCGGGAATGCCTGAGTCTGCCCTGGCCCCCCGATTGACCGGCTCGGGGGTGACGAGTTCTCCGTCATACCCGCGTGAGTTAAGCAGGTTCCCGGAAAAATCACCCACGGACAGACATCCAGGATTTTATTCGTCATGCCCGCATGTCCGGAGCGGGCATCCAGGGTTTTGTTCGTCATGCCCGCGTGTCCGGAGCGGGCATCTAGAGTTTTTGTTCGTCATGCCCGCATGTCCGGAGCGGGCATCCAGAGTTTTTGTTCGTCATGCCCGCGTGTTTGTAGCGGGCATCCAGGGTTTTGTTCGTCATGCCCGCGTGTCCGTAGCGGGCATCCAGGCTTTTGTTCGTCATGCCCGCGTGTTCGTAGCGGGCATCCAGGGTTTTGTTCGTCATGCCCGCGTGTTCGTAGCGGGCATCCAGGGTTT
>JAFGKK010000108.1 GCA_016928575.1 Anaerolineales bacterium | reverse complement strand
GCCCTCGGCGCGTTCTTCGCCGGGGGTGGGTTTAGCGGGAATCCAGGGTTTCCATGGCTGGATGCCCGCTACGAACACCCCCGCTCCGCGAGGGCGGGCGCGGGCATGACGATCCGGAGACAACCTAATGCTATTTTGAGACACCCACAGTGACGGGAGGATAGGATGAGGGGGAGGCTGAACAGATACCTTTTTTCATCAATTCCGGAAACGACGACAGGGATCCGGGCAAGGCCGATGGAACCATGGATCGGATTTGACGCATGGGGGATGCTTTTCAAGCGCACAGAGGGGAGGACAATTTCGCAAAAAGATCAACGTTTGAAACAGAAAAACCTGCGGAACGGTTTTGTCCAGCCGCGGAATAGGCCGCCGCGCGGTTCGGGAGCCGGGGGCTTCCGATCCCCATCCCCGCCGCCGGAATACTCCAAATACTTCAGCCCGGACCCGGTGTTGAACAACACGATCCGCTCCTCCGGATCCAGCCATTTCCGGCGGGCCAATTCCTCGAGCGCGGCGAGGGTCGCGGCGCCCTCCGGCGCCGGAAAAATCCCTTCCATGCGGGTCAATTTCCGCTGGGCTTCGAGGATCGCCCGGTCGCTCACCGCCAAGGCCGTCCCCCCGCTCTCGCGGATGTCCTTGAGGATCAATTGGTCCGCAAAACTTTTCGGGACTCGCAGGCCGGCGGCGACGGTGTGGGCGTCCGTCCAGAAATCGCAGAACGCGGCGCCCGACTCGAACGCTTTGACCACCGGCGCGCAGCCTTCCGCCTGGACCGCCACCATGCGCGGCAGCTTCGGATTCTTCAGCCAGCCCAGGGCGCTCAGCTCCGCGAACGCCTTCCACATCCCGACCAATCCCGTCCCGCCTCCGGTCGGATAGATGATCACGTCCGGCAGTTCCCATTGGAACGCTTCGGCCAGCTCGTACCCCATGATCTTCTTGCCTTCCAGCCGGTACGGCTCTTTGAAGGTCGAGAGGTCGAACCAGCCTTCGCGGCGCGACGTTTCCCCCGCCATGCCCGCCGCGTCGCTGATCAGCCCGTCGACCAGGATGACCTGTGCGCCGGCCATGCGGCTCTCCTCCACGTTGGCGCGCGGCGCGTCGCTCGGGAAAAACACCAGGGCGTCCATCCCCGCGCGGGCCGCGTAAGCAGCCATCGCGCCGCCGGCGTTTCCGGCCGTCGGGATGATCACCTTGCGGATTCCCAGTTCGCCCGCCTTGGAAACGGCCGCGGAAATGCCGCGCGCCTTGAAGCTGCCGGTCGGGTTGGCGCTTTCGTCCTTGACGAACACAAACGGCAATCCCAGCTCCCGGCTGACGTGGACCAGCCGCAGCAGGGAGCAATCCCCCTCCCCCAAGGTGACGATCCGTCCCGGATCGACCACCGGCAGAAGCTCGTACCAGCGCCACATGCCCACCCGGCGGAAGCGGAACGAATCCCTGTCGAGCTTGGCGCGGGCCGCTTCGAGGTCGTACTCCGCAAGCAGCGGGGATTGGCAATCCGGGCAAAAGGTGTAAACCTCATGCGGGGAAAACGTCTTTCCGCACCCGGAGCACTTCAATGTCGAGAGAAAGGTGGGGAAGGAGAATGTGGAGGCAAGGGGTTGCGCTCGGGGTGGGGTCATTCGTCCGCTTTCGCTGAGGAGGGTGTCTACGGGCGGGGCAGGAAGAACGCCACCCGGGCCCACAATTCGTGGATGTTGATCGGTTTCGCCATATACACGTCGCACCCCGCTTCGAGCGCCCGTTCCGCGTCGCCCTTGAGCGCGTTGGCCGTGATCGCGATGATCGGGACCCGCTCCTCGCGGTGGTTGAGGTCGGTCCGCAGCCGGCGGGCGATCTCGTACCCGTCGATGTCCGGCAGGTTGATGTCAAGGAGAATCAGTTTGATGTCCAGGTCCTGCGCCAGCGCCAGCCCGTCCGATCCGGTCTCCGCCTCTACCAAATTGTATCCGCGGGCTTGCAGCACCCGGCGGATCAGGATCATGTTGTCCGGATTGTCCTCAATGCAGAGAATTTTCTCGTTCACGGTCGGCTCTCCTTGTCACTCGTTTTTCTCTTCCAGGACCTGGATCAGCTGGTCGACGAACTTGCGCGGCTGCAGCGATCCCTTCTGATACACGGCTTCGATGTGTCCGTTCAGCCGCTGGCGTTCGGCCGGCGACATGTCTTTGGCGCTCACCACCACGATCGGGATTCCGCTGGTCCGCGGGTCGCGGCGCAGTTCTTCCACCAGGGCGAATCCGTCGAGATGCGGCATCATCATATCGGTCACGATCAGGTCGGGCCGCACCTTGCGGGCGAGTTCGAGCCCTTCCGCCCCGTCGCGGGCGTGATGGATGCGGTAGGCCTTGCGGGTCGCCAGCAGGCGCTGGATCAGCAGGGCGTCGTCCTCGTTGTCCTCGACGATCAGGATGTTGGTGGTTTTTTCGTCCAGGTTCTCCAGCGCCGCCTGCAAGCCCTCCCGCGGCGCGGGCGCCTGGCCGTCGCTCAAGCGGACATCAACCATCTCCTCCTCCAATACGACGTGCTTTTCGACCGGGAAGGTGTGGCCGGTGCAATTGACGACTACCGTTTCGTCCGTGGAGATCAGCCCCCGCCGTAATATTTTTTCGAATCCGGCGAAGGCGACCGCGGCCGCGGGCTCCATCGCCATCCCCTCGCTTTTGGCGAGGGTCCGCATGCTGGCGTAGGCTTCCGCGTCTGCCACCGATTCCATCGTCCCGCCAAATTCCTGCGTCAATTTCCAGAGGTAGGTGTAGCTCTTCCCGGGATCGCCGGTGGCCAGGATGATGATCCGGGTATCCGGCACGACCGCCTCGGCGGTTTCTCTCCCGGCCTGGAACGCTCGGACCATCGGCGCACAGCCCTCCGGCTGGACGACGGCCAGCTTCGGGATGCGGTCGATCAGGCCCATGGTCCGCATCTCGCGGAATCCCTGGTAGACGCCCAGCGGCCCGAGGCCGCCGCTGACGGATTGGATGTACCAATCCGGCGCCTTCCAATTGAGCTGTTCGACGATCTCGTAGGCGATGGTCTTCATCGATTCGCGGGCGGCGACCGAGCCGGCACCGCGGTCGATGACGAGGTGCCGGCGGTCGGCGAACTGCGCGGCAATCTGCTTGGTCTGGTCATAGTTGCCGCTGACGCGGATGACCTCCGCGCCGAACAGGGCCGCCTCGCGCAGTTTCTCCTGCGGCACCAGGCTGGTCATGAACACCCACAGCTTGATCCCGGCCCGGGCGCAGGCCGCGGCGTAAGCGACCGCGGCGTTGCCGGTGGAGGCGATCACCGCCTCGGTGACCCCCGCTTCCACCATCGAAGCCACGGCGACCGCGGCCTGGCGGTCCTTGAAGGAGCCGGTCGGCGCGTAGCGCTCGTCCTTGATGAAGATCCGCTCGTGGCCCAATGCCGGCGCGAACCGCTGGGAGTGCCACAGCGGCGTTCCCCCGGCCGGATACAAATCCAGCGCGGAGGGGTTTTCGATCGGCAGAATGTCCTGGTAGCGCCAGATGTTCTGCGGCCGGCCGGGCAGTCCGCGGAGCAGGCCGCGCTTGAACGCTTCGTAGTCGTAGCGCGCATCCATCCACAGCGATCCGCACTCGGGACAGACGGCCGCCGCCAGCGGCACGAACGCCGCCCGGGCGCCGCACAGGTTGCATTCCAAGTACTCAGGCTTCGCCATGTCCTTCCGCCTCTGTCGGTTCGGTGATCTTCGCTTCCAAGGGCAGCTCCACGTAGAAGACGGTGCCTTCCCCTTCCACGCCGGCGCTCTCCGCCCACAGCCGCCCGCCGTGCATCCGCACCAGACTGCGGCTTATCGGCAGGCCGAGGCCGGTGCCGCCGGCCTTGCGGGTCGGCGAGGTGTCGATCTGGGTGAACTCCTCGAAGATCAGGTCCAGCTTGTCCTTCGGTATCCCCAGGCCGGTGTCGGCTACGCGGATCAGCAGATTGGCGTCCTGCTTTTCCGCCCGGATCCTGACCCCGCCCTTCTCGGTGAACTTGACCGCGTTGCCCACCAGGTTCAGCATCACCTGGCGGATGCGGGTGCGGTCGGCGTAGATCTCCGCGGTCCAGTCGGAATCCTTCTCGATGGCCAGCGACAGGTTCTTTTCGGCCGCCAGCGGCGCGGAGATGTTGAGCACCTCGTCCAGCAGGCCTTGAACCTTGAAGTGCTCGAGCGACAGGTTCATTTTTCCGGCCGAGATCTTGGCCATGTCGAGCACGTCGTTGATCAGGTGCAGCAGGTGCTGGCCGTTCCTCTGGATCAGGCGCAGGTCGTTGTCCATGTTCCCGGTCAGTTCGCCGTCGATCCCCTCGAGCATCACGTCGGTGAATCCGAGAATCGAATTGAGCGGGGTGCGCAGTTCGTGGCTCATGTTGGCCAGGAAGGAAGTCTTGAGGCGGTCGAGCTCGCGCAGTTGGGCGACCGTCGCGGCCTGTTCCATGTAGAGTCGGGCGTTCTGCAGCGCCACCGCCACCTGGGCGGCCAGGGTGGAGTAGATGTTGGCGTCTTCTTCCGAAAATCCATCCGCCCGGTCCGACTGGATGTCGAACACGCCGAGCACCTGCTGGCCGACGATCAGCGGCACCGCCATTTCGGAGCGCGTTTCGGGCAGGTTGGGGTTGGGCAGGAAGTCCGGTTCGGCCCGCACGTCGTTGACGATCAGGGCCCGCCGTTCGCGGCGGGCGCGGGCCACCAGCGACCGCTCGGTGTCCATCGGGATGGCATGCTGGTCCGCCACCATTTTCCGCCCGACCTCGCCGGCGCCGGCCGAGAGATTCAGCAGCTGTGATTCCTCGTCGGCCAGGTAAATGTGCACGTGGTACACGCCGAAACGCTCGCGGGATAGGTCGACGATTTCCTGCAGCAACTTCTGCGGATCGAGCACGGTCGAGGCGGTGGCGCTGAGTTCGGCCACAATCTCCAACTCGTGGGTGCGCTTCTGGTTCTGCTCCAGGAGCCGCAGGTTTTCCAGGTGGCCGCTCAGTTGAAGGGCCACGGCGTCCAAAATCTCCGCCGTCCCTCCGGCAACGGCCCCGGCGTCGACGGCCAGGGCGCCGATCGATTCGTTTCGGATCTTTAATTCGCGGACCGCGGCCGGAACGGAACCCTCGATCCCCGAGCCGTTCAACGGCTGTACTTGGTTAAGATCGAACACATAGCCGCCGCCCGTCCCGTCGTCCGCCTGTTGGTAGGTCTTCCAGCCTTCGCGGGTCAGACGCCGGACGGCTTGCTCCGCCTCGGCCCGGAACTTCTGCGCCTGGGCCAGCAGGCGCAGGCCTTCGATGTGCTGAGCCAACTGGGCCGACGCGGCGTTAAGGATTTCCGTCTGTTGAGCCGTCCAGCCCTGCCCCTCGCCGACGGCCTGCACCGTTCCGATCGTCGTCCCGGAGACCGTCAGCGGGATACGCAGGGCGTCCTCCGGCAACGGCCGGGTTCCGCCCTCCAGCGGCGCCACCTTCCCCCGCTCGTAGGTGAAACCGATCTTCTCGCGATGGTCGATGCCGTCGAGAAAATCCTCCCAGCCGGCGGCCGGCGCGGCCTCGGCCGGCGCCAAGGGCTCGGCCCAGGCGTCCGGGAGAGAAGGTTCCGGCGCCGGCACGACCAACCGCTCGGGGAGACGCGCCGGCCGGATCGCTTCCGGGGGTTTGGCCGCCGGAGGTTTGGGCGCGGCGGGCCGCGCCGATTCCGGCGGCGCCGGCGGATTCTCAGAGAACAGCGCTTCAAGCCGTTGGTATTTTCGATTTCGCTGTGACATAAGGGTGTAACTCCTCGGCCAACTGCCGGTACTGGAGTGCGCCGCGGCTCTGCGGGGCATGGACCGTGACCGGCAGTCCGGCGGCCTGGGCTTCGCGCAACTTGGTGTCAAAGCCGATCGTGGTTTGGAGAATCCCGGCGGAGAAATATTCCCGCAGCTGGTCCAACATCGAGGCGTGGAACTTCCCGCGTCCGTCGAACATGGTGACCAGTAGGCGGTAGGAAAGTCCGGGATTGGTCCGGTCGCGGATGACGCTGACCAACTCGAACATGTCGGTCAGGGCTTGGATCGAATAATATTCGCATTGGGTGGGGATGATCAGCAGGTCGGCCGCCGTCAGGGCGTTGATCGTCAGCGGGCCGACCGACGGCGGGCAATCCAGCAACACGGCGGCATAAGCCTGCAGGGCGGGTTCCTCGAGGGCCCGGCGCAGGAGGTACTCGTACTCCGGCGTGCGGTACAGCCGGCGGCCCAGGTCGAGCATCGATGCGCTGGACGGGATGATGTCCATTCCCGGCAGGCTGGATTCCAGCGCCGCCCGGGCCGGGTCGATTTGGCCGGTCAGCAGCTCGGCCACGGAATGCGGGGAGGAGTCGGGCTGCAGGCCGATGTTATAGGTCAGGTTGGCCTGCGGGTCGAGATCGACCACCAGAGTCTCCACGCCCCGCTCCACGAAACCGGCGCCGAGGCCCAGGGTCGTGGTGGTTTTGGCCACCCCGCCCTTCTGATGACAAACCGCGATGACGTAGGACATGGCACGTCCTCTTTCCTTTTCAACGATCGAACACGCTCTACTTTCCGCCTTCCGCTCGGCCGGGCGCCGACAGTACGACGCGGGTCTCCTTCGAGCCCAGGGCCCGCCCCAGCTCGCGGACCGCCACCTGCAGAGCGCTTTCGACCGTCGTCGTGCCCTGGATCTTCTGGCTGATCGAAGCGATCAAGGCTTCGCGTTCGGCGCGCTGGCGGACCTGCGAGTAGGACCGCGCGTTGCGGACCGCGATCGCGACCTGGTTGGCGATCGCTTGCAGCAGGTCGGCGTCGGCCTGGGCCAGGCCGCCGGTCACGTTTTGTTGAACGTCCAGCACGCCCAGCACCTGGTCGCCGATCGAAATCGGCACCGCCACCTCGGATTTGGTGTCCGGCAACAGGGGGTTGGGCAGCCAGTTCGGGTCCTGGGCAGTGTCGCTCACCAGGATCGGCGCATTGCTGTCCGCGGCGCGCCCCACCAAGCCTCTCCCCTTGGGGAGTTTGTGGCCGCGCTCGAGCATGATCCGCCCGGCGTCGCCGGTGCCGCCGGCCATGGCCAGAGTCTCACCGGTTTCGTCGAAGAAGTAGATGTGGGCATGGTAGTAGTTGAAGGCGTTTTTCACCTGTTCGACGACCTCCGCCACCAATTGCTTCTCGTCGAGGATCGTCGAGAGCCGGCGGCTGACCTCGCTCGATGTGGCCAGCGCTTTGGTGCGCTCCTGCACGCGGTCCTCCAACGTGGAGATCATCTCGCGCAAGCGGCCGGTCATCGCGTTGAAGCTGGTGGCCACGCGGCTGATCTCGGCCGGGCCGGCGACGTCGGCCTGCAGGGCAAGGTTGCCCCCGGCGATTTCGGTGGCGACCTTCGATAATTCGACCAGCGGGGCCGCCAGCCTCCGGGCGGCGAACCACCCGATGAACGCGGATACGGCGCCGAGGATAACGGTCGTCAGGACAATCCCCAGCGTCTGCAAGAACACTTCCCGGTAGGCTTCGGTCCAGGGAAGCTCCGTGACCACCGCCCACGGCGGCGTGCCCAGCGGGACGTAGGTGCCCACCACGGTTTCTCCGGTCAGGCCGGTGTACAGGCCGGCCTCCGGCGAAACATCCGCAGCGGCCGCCGGGTTGCTGACGAATTGCTCCACCTCGCCGATCTGGGCGACGATCTCGCCCCGCAGCACGCGGCCGGTGTCGCCGAAGGCGATCAGCTTGCCCGTCTCGTCCACCACATAGGCATACCCGCTTTCGCCCACCGCCAGTTGGTCCACCAGGTCCCACATGAACTTCAGGTTCAATTCGGCGGCCAGGGTGCCCTGGTATTCGCCGAAGACGTTGAGAATCGGAACGGCGATCACCGCCAGCGGCTCGCTCGATTCAATGTCGATGTATACCGGGCTGATGGCGTTTTGACCCTGCCGGTTGAGGTCGAGCAAATCCGCGCTGAGCTGCGAGGTGAACTGTTCGGATTGCGAAAGCGAACGCCGCGAAACCAGAGACAACTGCCGGCCCCTGGCGTCCAGCAGGCTCAACTGCTTGAAGGAAGTCTGCAGACCGAGCAGGCTGTCGAGCGTCACCTGCCGCTCCTCGGAGGAAGCTTCCGTCAGGTCGGAGAATTGGACCGCCGCCTCGAGCACGCTGAATTTTTCGTCGACGAAACCGACCACCGACTGGCTCGCCTGCCGCGCGAGCAGCTGCTGACGTTCGGCGACCGCCGCCTGCTGGGCCCGAATGTTCAGGACCAGCTGCACGACGCCCGCGATCAACAGCGCCTGCGCGGCGATGGCGAAGAACCCGATCACCAGCGTTTGGGCGATACTGCCCACATTAGGACTTCCCTTTTTCTTATCCATAGCGACTCTCTCGGTGAATTCATGGGCGAAGGCACCAGCCCGCCTTCGCGTCCGGAACGGCCGTCCGGCTGGCCCGTTTTTTTTTCACGGCGGTGCGGGAAAGCGGCGGTTACGGAAACGTCGGCCGCCGCTTCCCCGTCTTGCGTTCGGCTACCGCATCACTTCGTTCGCCTGCACCAGCAGGCCTTCGGGAACCGTCACGCCCAAGGCCTGCGCGGCTTTGTAGCTGATCGAGAAGTAACTTTCGGGAGAAACGACCGGGATGGTCGCGGGATCCGCGCCCTTAAGGATCTTATCGGCGATCTGGGCGGCTTGGATGCCGGAAGAAGCAATGTCGCCGACGACCCCGTACAGCGAAGAGTACTCCCCGACTACCATCATGGCTCCTCCGATCGGGATCTTGTGCGCGTACGCAAACTTCGCCATGGTCTCGAAGGGTTCCGGCGTCACCGCCAGGGGCTCCGAGAGGAACATGATCGCGTCGAATCCGATGTCCTCCTGGTCGGCGACGGCGTCGAAGGCTGCCTGGAGTTCGGCGGCGTTGTCGGCCGGGAACTCGATCAGTGTGACGCCCGCCTCCTCGGCCACCGGCCGCAGAGCAACCAGCTGGGGTTCGACGATCGGGTAACCCCGCTGGAACGGGATCCATAGGCGCTTGACGTCGGGAGCCATCTGGAGCATGACCTCGAATCGCTTAAGGGCCAGGTCCGGTCCGGGGTAGCGGGAGCCGGTGACGTTGCCGCCCGGGGCGGTGACGCTGTCCACCAGCCCGGTACCCTCGATGAACCCGTAGGCGAAGACCACCGGGATGTCGGTCCCCGCGGTGGCCGTCTTGGCCTCCAGCGAAGCTTCGGTCGGGAAGCTGAAAATCAGATCCACCTTGGCATCGACGAAATCCTTAAGCGCGGCCTGATAGGCGGGGATGTCGAATTCCATCGCCCGCAGGTCGTAGGTGATGTTTTCCCCTTCGACGTACCCGAGTTCGGTCATCTTCTCTTTAAAGCTGTCGGCGATTCCCGCCGCAAAGCTCATGCCGGAGAGAATCCCGACCTTGTAGACCTTGGGCTTCGGGGCGCAGCCGCCGAACAGCAGAGCCGCAGCGAAGGCCAAGCTGAAGGTTATCCATCCCTGCCTGGATTTTTGTTGGGGAATAGCCCTGGGTTTCATGTGGTTTCTCCTTTCGACAAATGCCTGTCCGGGAGCGGAGTCCGCCTTTGTGGAAGCGGGCGGATCAGCGCATGACTTCGTTGGCTTGAACCAGCAAACCGTCCGGCACCGTGATCCCGACCGCTTCGGCGGCCGTGACATTGATGGAGAAGTAGCTTTCGGCCGAGATGACCGGGATATCGGCCGGCTTCGTTCCCCGGAAGATCTTGTCGGCGAGCATGGCGGCCTCCTCCCCCGAGGAGGTCATGTCGGCGACGATCCCGTAGACCGAGGAATACCCGCCGGAGGACATCATCGCCCCGCCGATCGGGATCTTTTGTGCATAGGCGAATTCCGCCATGACCTCGAACGGCCCGGGGGTGACCGCCAACGGCTCCGAGAGGAACAGGATCGCGTCGATGCCGGGATCTTCCAGGACGGCCCGGGCGTCCAGTTCCGCCTGTAGTTCGGCCGCGCCGTCGGCCGGGAATTCGATCAGGTTCACGCCGGCCTTTTCCACCACGGGTTTCAGGACCTCCATCTGCGGCCCGACGATCGGATACCCCCGCTGATACGGAATCCACAAGTTCCGGATCGAAGGATCCATCTGCATCATGACCTCAAAACGCTTGAGGGCCAGATCCGGACCCGGGTAGCGGACGCCGGTGACGTTCCCGCCGGGGGCCGAGATGCTGTCCACCAGTCCGGTTTCCTCCGTGTTGGCGAAGGTGAACACCACCGGAATGTCGGTCCCTTCCGTGGCCTTCTTGGCCTCCTGCGCGGCTTCGGTCGGGAAGACCAGGATCAGATCCACATCGGCCTCGACGAAATCCCGCAGAGCGGCCTGATACCCGGCCATGTCGAAGTCCATCTTGCGTACGTCGTAGGCGATGTTCTCCCCTTCGACGTATCCAAGCTCGGTCATCTTGGCTTGAAAGATTTCGGTGAGGTTGGAGATGAAATTCAAGCCGGAAAGAATGCCCACTTGGTAGGTTTTGGGTTTGGCCCCGGCGCAGCCGCCCAGCAACAAGGCCGCCGCGAGAACCAGGCTGGGGGCCATCCAGCCGGTATGGCTGTTCCGTATGGGTTGGTGTTGTGGTTTCATAAATCTCCTTGATCTGCGAATGCTTGGATCGGACCCGCTAATTCAGGTAAAACGGAACGGGCTGTCCGCGGGTGACCGGACAACCGGCTTTTTTCTTCTTCTGAATCAATCCGGCATAAGGTTCGACGCTTTCTACCGCAACATCCGCCCGGTGGCCGGCGAGCTCCACGAACCGCAAAGCCGCCCAGCGCGCATGCGGGTCATCCAAAAAACCCGGATCTTGGATGCACTTCCGGATTTCCATGTCTTCCACAACTACGGTCGTCTTCTTCATCTCATCCGTCCGTTTCCCGCCGCCGGCTCATTCCGGGAGCCGGGCGGGGGATTCCGACCCGGTCCTGCCGCCGCCCGGGGCGTCCGTCTGCCGAAGGCCGCCGTTTTCCGGAAGCACCGGATTGAATCCGCACACTTCGATCGCCTCGATGATCATCCGGCACATCCGCTCCGGCTGGATGGGTTTGCTGACGATCTCGTTGACCATCAGGCGTTTGGCGATCTCCTTGAGGCCGGGGACGTTGTAGGCGGTCATCAGGATGGTGTAGGCCGGCCGGCGGCCCGGCAGTTTCTGCAACCGTTCGATCAGGTCCAGGCCGGTGACGCCCGGCATCACCAAATCGGTGATGAGCAGATCCACCCGGCGGCTGTTGATCACCGAAAGCGCCTCTTCGGCGCTCTCGGCCGAAAGCGGCGTCACCCCCGGGCCGAGCTGGCCGATGACGCGCGCCAGCATGGCCGCCGAGTTGGGATGGTCGTCCACCACCAGGATGCACACCGGCGCGTTTTCTTTGGTAGGGCGGGAGGAATTCGAATCCACGGTCATACCTGCGCTTTCCTGGAAAGGAACCTGCTACCCATATATTCTGGCCGAGATTCGGGAAAGCGACGGATGGGGATCGGGGTTCGTTGGTTGGGAAAGGTTGGGAAAAAATAAACCCGGGGTAAAACGCAGGCGGGTTTCATCCCCGGCGGGCTTCTTCCGCAACCCCCTGTCCCTTCTCCGGGAATCCGGAAGGAAATGGAAAGCGGCATTTGCGCTTCGCAAATTTACCGCTTATTTATTCGGTCGTGTGTAACGGCGATGACGTTCTTTTCGGCGTTTGGAACCGCGGCGGATCCGGCAAGGAAAACGCTTCTTGGAATCCGGCGAGCGGGGCGAATGCGCCGATCAGGCGGAAAAGCGCCGGCTTGACGGGAGGACTAAAAAAATATCTGCCGTCTCCGGATCCTCAAGCCTGCGTTTTTCTGCGGGCATCCGTTGCCGTATTCCTGGATTTCCGCTTCACATCCGTGGGAACGACGAACTGCCGACTGCAGGGGATTTTCTGGAAAAAACGCACCTGCTCAGCTTCCCGTCCTCGAGCGGAGCGGGGGGAGGGCCTGGGGATAGGGACGAGGATGGAAATGGGCAGGATTTCTATTTACTATTGGATAGACTGAGAAGTAGATACGGGAAAAAACCATCGTTTGCTCGCTGGAAAATTCCTCGGGGGAATAATTGGACGGGACGGCCTCGGAATACGAAGGTAGAAAAGAATCAATCCGCGATCAAGCGGTACCCGACTCCGCGGACGTTGATCAGGCGGACGGGCGAACCGGCGTCCGGCTCGATGGCCTGGCGGATGTAGTGGATGTGCCATTTGACCAGTTCCTGGGCTTCGCGGGCCTCGGCCTGCAAGCCCTGGGCCTCGGTCACCAGAGTCCGGTAATCCACCACATCCGGCGCGTGGCGCGCCAGCACGATCAGGAAATCGAAGGCGGTGGGGGCGAGCTCGACCGGCCGCCCGCCGACGGACAGCCGCCGAGCCAGCAGATCGAGCACCAGCCCGCCCCGCGCGAGGTAGCGTCCGGGGGCGGCCGGCTCCGGCGGCGCCGCGGATTCGTCGGCGTCCTCTTCTTCGATGCGCCGGAGTTCCGCCTGCAGCCGGCCGATCTCGTTCCGGATCTCCCCCTTGCGTTTTTCCTTCCGCCGCGCCGCAAGGATCCGGCGCGTTTTTTCGATGACCACTTCCGGCTTGAGCGGCTTCAGCAGGTAATCCGCCGCGCCGTGGCGCAGCGCCTCCACCGCGGATTGCAGATCCGGCTGGGCGGTGAACAGGATCACGGGCAGGCCCGGATGCCCGGCTTGGATCCGGTCGAGGACCTCCAATCCGCCCAGACCCGGCATGCGGATGTCGAGGAACACCAGGTCGTGTTCCGTCGCATCGAGAAACGCCAGCCCTTGTTCGCCGTCGGCCGCGGTGGTGACCTCCCAACCCGTTTGCTTCAGAATCCGCCCGAGGGTCTGGCGCAGGGAGGGCTCGTCGTCCACGATCAGGATCCTGCCGGCGGGGTTCATGGTTGACCTCCCTTGGCGTAGGGCAGCCAGATGCGGAAGACGGCGCCGCCTTCCGGCCGGTTCTCCGCCCGGATCCGCCCCTGGTGTTTCGAGACGATCTCCTGGCTGATCGCCAGCCCCAACCCGGTGCCGTCTTCCTTTCCGGTGATGAACGTTTCAAAAAGATGCGGTTGGATGGCGGGATCGATGCCCTGGCCCGTATCCGCCACGCTGATCAGGACCTCCGTCTCCCCGGGGAGGTCGGCCGTGGAAACGGCCAGCCGCCCGCCCTCCGGCATGGCGTCCACCGCGTTGATGAACAGGTTGAGGATCACCTGCCGGATCTGGTCGCGGATGCCGTTCACGGCCGGCAGGCCCGGTCCGGGGGCGAAATCGAACTCGACCTTGGCGTGCCGCAAGTGCGTGGCCAGCAGGGCGTGCACGTCCTCGATCACCGCGTTGACCTCCACCGGGCGGAAATCCTCCGACCGGGAGGCTTTGTAGGTCGTCCGCAGCCTGTCGAGCATGGCCGCCATTCGTTCGGTTTCCGCGAGGACGATGGCCAGGTCCTGCTTGGCTTGGGCGGAGATCTTGCGCTCGTTTTTCAGCAGGAAGAGCGCGTTCTGGATCGCCTGGAGGGGATTGTTCAACTCGTGGGAGACCGACGCCATCAGGCGGCCGGTCACGGCCAATTTTTCGGATTGGATCAGCTGGGCCCGCATCTCCTTTTCCTGGCGCAAGGCGTTCTGCAGATCGGCGTACAACTGCGCCTTCTGCAGAGCCACCGCCAATTGGTCGGCCGCCGCGCCGACCAACTCCAAGTCGTGCGGCGTGAAGGCCGCCGGAGGCGCCTGGTGGACGTCGAGCAAGCCGAGGATTTGTGCGCCGCTGCGGATCGGGACGACCAGCTGGGACTTGGTTTCCGGAAGCAACGGATCCCGCTTATGGAAGACCACCTCATCCACGTTGTTGGAAAAAAACGGCAACCCCGTCTCGGCGACGTATCCGATCACCCCCTCGCCGGCCGATAGACGGAATCCCTGATCCAGAGTCGAGAAGCCGATTTTTCCGCTGTCCGCGCATACGACGAAATCGCCGGTTTCCGCTTCGCGGACATAAATCTGCACGTAAAAGTACCCGAAACCCTCCTGCAGACGGGTGACCGCGTCCTTCATTAACTGGGAGGAATCTGCGGCGGCCGCGAGGGCTTGGTTGATGCCGTACAGCACCTTGGTCTCCTGCAGGTTGGTCTGGGTCATCCGCAGCAGGCGGACGTTCTGGATGGCGATCGCCGCCTGCCCGGCCAGGGTTTCCAGGAAGTTCAGCCACCCGGGATCCGCCGGGTATTCGGAACGCTGGAAGATTTCCATCACGCCGCACAACTCCCCCTTGGCGACCAGCGGAACCCCGAAATAGGCGGTGAAATCCTCCTCGGTCAGGGCTTCGGAGTGGATCGGGATGCTGCCGTAGGCCGCCAGGTCGGGGATGTAGACGCTTTTCCGCCGCGCCGCCGCCTGGCCGGCCCACCCGTCGCCGAGTTTTAAGCGGGTGAATTGCAGGGCTTCGGTGCGGAAACCTGCGCCGGCGGCGAACCTCAGGATCTGCTTCTCTTCGTCCAGCAGCAGCACGCAGGCGGCGTCCATCCGCAGCTGTCCGACGATCTGGCGGACCAGCAGGTCAAGGACGGTTTGCAGATCCAGGCTGCTGGTGATCGCCCGTTCGATGGCGTGCAGGGCGCTCAGCCGGAGCATCTGGCGGGCGATTTCGGCTTCGGTCCGCTTGCGCCGGGTGATATCGCGCACGCTTCCCTGATAGCCGGTGATCCTCCCCCGCTCATCCCGGACCGCCGTCACGTTCACGGAAACGTCGATGATTCCCCCGCCCCGCCTTTTCCCGCGCATTTCCATGTTTTCGACAAATCCGTGCCGGCGCAGCCTGTTCGCCAGGCGGATCATTTCGCGGCGGGCCAAAAACAGGTTTTCCACGCTCATCCCGTCGGCCTCGCTCCGCGAATAGCCCCACAGGGTTTCGGCGGCGGGATTGGCCTCCCGGATCCGGCCCTCGGAATCGGTGATGAAGACGCAATCCCGGGAGGTTTCGAACAGCCGGTAAAACTTCATCTCGCTCGAGCGCAGCGCCTCCTCGGCCGCGCGGCGCTCGTCCAGCCGTTGGCGGGTGAGGGCGAGCGAGCGGTTCAGGTCGCGGGTGAAGAGATGCATCACCAGCGAGACCATCGCCAAACCCGCGGCCAGATCCGCCAATCCGGCGATCGGGGGAAGCGGGAACAACCGCGGCAGGGGATCCCCCGCGGCTTGCAGAACGACCATCCCCGCCCCGGCGATGCAGCACAGGATGGAATAGACCACGGCGCCGCGCAGGCCGAGCAGCAGGCCGGCGATGACGGTGCAGACGACGAAGAAGACCACCACCGCGCTCTGGATTCCGCCGCCGAACAGCGCCACAAACACGAACAGCGGCCAAGTTCCGAACAACAGCAACGCGCTGGCGGCCCGGACCCGCCCGAGGCGCATCCACCAGTAGGAGAGGCATACGATCCCGAATCCCGACAATATCAGCAGGCTGTTGATGGTTTTTTCGGCGTAGATGAAGGGGACGGCGACGGCGCCCCCGGCGGCCGTCACCAGCAGCGTGCCCGCCAGAAGGGTATGCAGAAACCTGGCTTGGCGGGTCTTGTCCTCGTCCTCCGGGAAGACCGGCGGCGTGAAAAATTGTTTGATCATCGAGGACAGCGCCTTCTTCAACCCAACCTCGTGTGTTGCCGGGCGGTCCGGGGAGGAAACCCTTCCGGCGGCAGGAACATCGCCTTCCGGGCGTGTTCCTGCGCAATTCCTTCATTGAATTCTATATCAAATGCGACAACCATAAAAACAGGGTGAAACGGGGCGTCAAGGGCCGCTTCCGCCCGGCGCCGCGGCGAAGAAACGCGGATTTTCCTTTGCGCAGGCGGGGACAAGTGCACTTCGATCGGAATTCGGCCGGAGTGTTTCCCAACCGGCCGCGGGAACCCGGAGGCCTCGGCCGGCGGGTCAGCGGATGAGGTTAATCAATCCCATTCCGAAAAGCACGACCGTCATCGCGCCGATCAGGTTGGAGAGCACCGAGGTCCACAGGTAGGTTCCGGCCGGCACCCGGTACGCGCCGCCCGCCACGCTGATGATCTTCGAGCCGTATCCCGGCAGCATCCGGCCGAACAGCAGGAACACCGGCGAATGGATCGGTAGCCGGCCGAGTCCGAACGGAAGAGCCTGTTTCCGCTTCTCGAACTCCGCCAGATCCGCGATGGTGCCGCCGAGGCAATACTCCATGACCGCCGCCAGCGTGTTCCCCAGCGTGGCCAGGACAACGGCGGGAACGGGTCCTTTCCAGGCGAGGACAAGCAGGGTTAAGGGCTCGGACGGGATGGGGGTCGGCCCCAGCAGCAAATACACCGCCAGGCAGGCGGATACTCCGAGGTACTCGTTTTTTTGAAGGAACTCATGGAAAGCGGCGGGAGAATAGAAAGCGGCGAAGGCAAAGCCCATCACGACGAACAACAGCAGGAGGATCAGCCGGACCAGCCGCTTGCGCCTGCCGTCCGGGACGGGTTTATTCAAGGGCGCCCCAAACGCGCCGGGCGGAGGGCTCGGGATTGCGCGCTTCCACGCCGGCCCGAAAAACCGCTTCGGCGACGGTGAACGCCGCGCCGGGTTTGCCCAACCGGCGGGAATTCTCCGCGATGCGTTTCAACAGGTTCCGGTCCTCGCGCAACCAGGAATCCAACAGCGCCGTCAGGGCACGGGGATCCTGCGCCGCGGCGCCCGCTTCATGGCTGAGCAGGTAGCGCAGGTTTCTTTCCTCCTGTCCAGGGAGCGAATCGATCAGGAGGATCGGCAGCCCCGCGGCCAATCCCTCCGCGAGAATCAACCCGCCGGCTTTTGTGACGAGGATGTCGGCGCCGGCCATCCATTCGGGCATGTTATTAACGAACGGCCGGACCGCGAGGGGAAACCCCCACGGGCGAGATCGGATCCGCTCCAACAGGTCGTCGTCTCCGCCCGTGATGACGGCCGCCTGAACGGGAAGGGAGGATTTTTCCAACGCCTCGAGGTGCGGGAGGATGCCGCCGACCCGCCGGCTGCCCACGAACAACAGCGTGGTCAAATGCGGATCCAATTTCCACCGGCGGCGCAGCTCGGCCGGCGGCTCCCGCCGGGCGCAGAAGGCCGGATCCACCGGAATGCCGCTGACGGTCATGCGGGAAAGCGGAATGCCGTTGGACAATCCCTTGCCCCTGGCCAATTCGGAGGCGACGTAGAAGTGATCGGGGTAGGAATTGAACCACAGGGAATGCACATCCGCCAGGTCGGTCACCACCGTGAGCAGCGGCGGCCTGCGCTTCAGAAGATGAAGCGCCAGGCCGGCCGGAGCGTTGAACAATTCGGTCGTGGTTACGACGGCGTCGGGACGGAAAGCCGCAATCAGGCGCCGCATGCTCTCGAAGAGAGTCAGGATCAGAGTTTGTTCCATGAGCGCGCTGGCCGGCCGCGAATCGAAGAGCGCATAGGTGAAGCGGAACCATCCCGGCGCGGTCCGGACCGAACGGTCGTAGCTGCGCTCCGTTTCCTTGAGCAGCCAGAAAGCGGTTTCTTCGCTCAGCGGATTGGCCACCGCGATCTCGCACCCGTCCGGATGCCGCAGGGCCAACGCTTTGGCGATCGAGTCGGCGGCTTTGCGGTGTCCGAAGCCGGAATCGCTGGCAAGAATGAGAAAGCGTTTTTTCGCCATATCTGCGGCTGTTCCCTCTTCCTTCGCACCGCGCATCCCGTCGTGCCGAGGGCAACGGATGCCTGACCGGACAAATCTTAGCATACCCACGGCTTCCGGGGGGAAGGACCGACGGCAAATCCGATTCCATTTCATCATAGGATTGCGGTTCTCGTCCTTCTTTAATAGCCTGTTAAGAATTGCTTAACGTCCCGTGCCAAATCTTCCGCCCCGGAGTCCCGCCGCCGCCCTCCCCGTGGATAGACTAAGAACCCGGGGGCCGGACCGGAAGCCTCCCGGCGCCGCCGGAAAAATCCCAACCGCCGTCCAATTCGGAATCCGATCCGGTCGGAACCCCGGCCATTCCGTTGAAATCCTTTAGCAGGGTGTTGAAAAAGCCCAAAAAGGGTGTCATTGCGAGCGACCGCAGGGAGCGAAGCAATCTCCTTCGCTGGAAAAAGAGGGAGATTGCTTCGCCCGCCCCGGCGCG